>DASXFW010000114.1:0-5226 GCA_036489395.1 Acetobacteraceae bacterium
ACGCGGCATTGCTGGATCAGGCTTTCGCCCATTGTCCAATATTCCCCACTGCTGCCTCCCGTAGGAGTCTGGGCCGTGTCTCAGTCCCAGTGTGGCTGATCATCCTCTCAGACCAGCTACCGATCGGAGCCTTGGTAGGCCATTACCCCACCAACAAGCTAATCGGACGCAGGCTCCTCCCAAGGCGACTTGCGCCTTTGGACCTCAGTCATCATGCGGTATTAGCTGTAGTTTCCCACAGTTGTCCCCCACCTCAGGATAGATACCTACGCGTTACTCACCCGTCCGCCACTGACAGAGTTTCCCCTGCCCGTGCGACTTGCATGTGTTAAGCATGCCGCCAGCGTTCGCTCTGAGCCAGGATCAAACTCTCAGGTTCATCTCCGTCCAAACCCGAAGGTCAGGACATCAACGAACAGACCCATACTCATTGACCTCCGCCTCGCCCACTATGAAGCGAGACGGAAACCCTTCGAAGCGTACTGTAACGCATAAAAAGAATACATTGCAGCACACCCTACAGGCTTTGCGAACCAACAAGTCCAGGTTCCATTACGAAACCACGACCCGCCTGTCCGGCCAGCCAACCAGATGCCCGCTCGCGCGCGCATCCCATGCATTGGTTTCCCAATGCGGGCGCCGCCAACGTATCCCTTCCTAGCCTATTCACAAGCCTCAAAGAACAAAGGCAGAGACGACTAAGGACCCGCTTCTCAACGGGCTATCCCCGGCCAGCTTGCCTTGATTTCCGCGCCTCCACCGGCGCAGACCGGAGAAGGTAGGATCGCCGCCGACCGAAAGCAAGTGTTTTCTGCGTCAGCGACGAGGCGGGGTGTAGGCCAGTTGCCGGAGGCGGTCAAGCGGGCGCCGCAGCTTTTTTGCGGTTCCGCGTCCGCGTTCGTGCCGCAACGAAAAACCCTGGTAAATCCGCGGCTTACCGAGCCTCTCAGATCGGGCAGACGCCGCTCGCGCACTGCAAATGCACAAGGTCAACGGCTTCGCGCGCATCAGCCATGTCGATCCCGGCCACCAGTGCGGAAAACACCTCGGCCGATACCGTCTCCTCCGGCAGGTACTCGTAGCCCATCGCATCCTCCGGCCGGGTCGGCAGGATGGCGCAGCAGCGCACCTCGGGTTGCTCCTGCCGCACGATCGCGCGGAATTCCTCCAGGTCGTGCCGGTCGGTGTACAGTTTCAGCGTGTAGCTGACCTGGTTGCCCTGCGATTCGCCGATCCAGTGGCGTTCCAGCAGCCTCAGCCAGCGATATTGCTGCGCCGGCGAGGCTTCCGGCGCGGTCACCAGCCGATCCGCCAGCCCCAGCTTCATGATCAGCGGCACGGTCGGGAAGCCGACGATCGTCATGCCGGGAAAGCTGCGCAGCGCCCGCAGCGGGTAGCCGCGCGCTTCGTATTCCGCCAGCAGCGGGTCCGCCCCCGGCAACCAGTCGCCGGCGGCGTTGCGGGTGCCCTTGAACTGCACCCAGCGCAGGTATTGCGCGCGTGCCGGCAGATGCGCGCCCTCGGTCAGTCCGAACAGCTTGCTGATCGTGCCGGAGGGCTTGACCGTGGTGACGGTCACCGGCCGCACCAGGCCGAGTTCGTGCGCGTAGGTCTCGGACTCGGCCTTCGCCACGTCGGACAGGTGCTCCAGCATGGCCCAGAATGGCGCGGCCCGCGCCTCGTCCAGCAGATCCGCGAAGTCCAGCCCGAAGCGCAGCCAGGCGTATTCGTGCAGCCCGGTCGGGCCGATGCCCATGCGGTTGGTACGGGCGACTTCCTGCGCGTACAGCGAGTCCATCGTGTTGGCGCGCATCAGGAAGCGCACGCCGAGCCGGACCGAGTCCTCCACCCGCGCATCCCACAGCGCGGCCACGTCCGGCGACGGCGTGCCAGGCGCCACGTCGTCGAACGGCACCGGACAGGCGAGCAGCGGCGCGAAATCGGCGATCACGCAGTAGCCGCCGGTGACGTGCAGGGTGATCTCGCCGCAGGGGTTGGTGGTGGCGGGGAAGTCCGATACCGCCGCGCGCGCGGTGAGTTCCGCCAGCAGCGGTGCCGCCTCGTCAACCTGGTAGCGTGCGCTACGGAAACCGCGCCCGTCGGTGTCCACCGGCCGGGCGCGAGCGACGCCGGTGCGGTGGTCCTCCAGCCGGTCGCCGTTGATGAAGCCTGGCTCGCCGTTGACCCAGGCGCAGCGGGTCGCTTCCCGGAACACGGCGGCAGCGTGCGCGGTCAGCGGATCGGACGGATCGCCGCCCCGCACGCGGTCCCAGAAATCCGCATCCACCATGATGGAGTTGTTGGCGGTCCACAGGCCGCCGGCCTCCTTCGCCCGGATGAAGCGCAGCACGCCCGGGTCGCGCCAGGACTTGGTCGCCATGCGCGCCGCCCGCCGGGCGCCGCCCACCTGCACCTCCATCGACAGATAGTGGTCGAGCAGGAGCGTTTGCTCCCAGGGCTGCATAGCGTCGGCGTGCGGGTCGCGCGCGCGGGCGAGCTCGATGACGTGGCGCCGGATGTTGAGGAACGCGCGCAGCAGCGAGATCGGGCCGGAGGCGGGCCGTCCCTGCATGCCGCGGATCGGCATGCCGCTGCGGCGGATCGCCGAGAAGTCCAGCACCAGGGCGCGGTGGCGTTCGCGGCGGAAGGTCATCGCCTCCAGGTGTTCCATGGCCTTGGCCCAGCCCTCGCGGCTGTCCTCGATGCGATAGGTCATGGCGTCCGGGGGCGCATCCGCCAGGTCCGCCAGCATGTCGCGGGCGAGGAAGTCCTGGACGGCCGCATCGTCAGCCAGTCCGAGCTCGGCCGTGAAGTGCGCGCGATTGTGGGCGGCGTGGTCCGGATGAGCTGCCGACAGGTATAGCAGCAGCGTCGGCGCGTTCGCCCAATCCACCGCCATCAGCGCATCGTCGTAGCTTCGCCCGACGCCGGAGCCGTTCAGCAGCAGATAGAACTTGGCGAAGGACGCTGCCGCGGTGGCGCAGTTGGTGAACACTTCCATATTGCGCGTCGGCTGGTCCGCGTCGCCGTGCTGTAGATGCCGCCCGGAGGTCAGCAGCGCGCCCGTCGCAATGGCGTTGCGCAGCCGCGCGTGCTCTGCGCGCGCGAGGGGATCGGTCCGCCCAAGCAGAGCGATGTTGCCGGCGGCGACCCGGTCGGCGACTCGGCCGAAATCCTCGTGGTCGTCCGGACGGAACACGGTGCGGCGGCCGACCGCGACGCCCATGCCCGGATCGAGCGCCCGCGCGGGCAGCTTCGCCTCGCCGAACGCCGCGCCGGGAAGGTCCGTTGGGTTGAGAGCCGCCAGGCTGGCGAAGCCTCCGTCCATGTCGTCACGTCCCGCTGCCGACGCTATATATAGGTCACGAATCGGACGGTGACAACTAAATCATGGGAGGAGAGACGCAAAGCACCGCGACCACGGGCCGGAGAGAGCGCACTAAAAGGGTGTGTCGGACGTGCTCCGCTCCCAGCGGACCGCGCTGCCGGCCAAGCCGAAAGCGACGGTGATGCGGCGGACGAGGTCGGGAACCTCGGCCAGCGGATATTCGCTTGGCAGGAAGATCGTCGTTTCATCCCACGGCGTGCCGCGGTAACGGACCAGCGCGAAGGGCAGCTTCTCGTCCAGGGACAGCTCGGCCACTTCGAACTCGTCCAGGTCGTCGTGCCCCTTACGGAACGCCACGCCTCTGGACGAGAAGAACGACGGCGGCTGCGCCAGCACGGCCTGCGGCACGAAATGGTGTCGGGCCGCTTCCTGCTGGCTCATTGGGCGAAAATTCATCGGCTCAACCTTGTCACGGTAATCGGAATGCACACCAAGCCTCCGGGTTTCACAATAACCCCGGGCGTGGAGGCGTACCAATAGGCCATCGACGGCGTGCAGGACCCGAGTTCGGGAATGACCGCACTCACAAATTCGATCCCGCTGTCATCGGGCCCAAGCGGACCCCAATACGCCTGGACCGTCGGAAGCTGCGATCCCCAGGCGGACCTCCCGCATGCTTCGCCTGACGCAACCATCATAACGTCCACCGCCAAGGTCTGCGTGCGGCTCCGCAGTCTATGATAGACTGGTTCGATGGCCTGCCGCGCATGGTTGTTGTCGCGCATTTCGTGGCGCCGTCCGTTGCCCACCAGTCGTGGCAGGATCATGCCACACCGGGACTAACGAACCGCTAATCAGGCAACGCACGCTCCGTCCCGCGGTGAAACGCATGGGGCCGGACCTTGCTCCCGCCTCTGCCACCTCGCACCATCGGGCCAACCCGCCCGGAAGGAGACCCCCCATGCAGCTCGCCCTGTCCACCTGGCACGAGGTCGAAGAGTACCTGCGCGGCTCGCGCGGCATCATCATTCCCATCGGCTCGACCGAGCAACACGGGCCGAACGGCCTGATCGGCACCGACCACCTGGACGCGGAATTCGTCGCCAAGGGCACCGGCGACGCAACCGGCGCCCTGGTCGCACCGACGCTGACCATCGGCATGTCGCAGCACCACATGGCCTTCACCGGCTCGATCACGCTGCGGCCGACCACGCTGATCGCCGTGGTGAACGACGTCGTCAACTCCCTCATCCGCCATGGCTTCGAGCGTTTTCTGTTCATCAACGGCCACGGCGGCAACATCGCGCCGGTCAGCACCGCATTCTCCGAAATCTACGCCGAGGTGTCGCTGCGGGCGCAGACCGACACCTGGCCGGTCCGCTGCAAGATGGTGATGTGGGCCGACGGCCCCCGCGTCCGCAAGCTGACCAAGGAGCTCTACGGCGACTCCGAGGGCAGCCATGCCACCGCGTCCGAGGTGTCGCTGTCGCAATTCTACCAGCCGCAGCACATCAAGCACGCCCAGATGTCGCCCAAGGTGGCGCCGCGCAGCCCGGTCTTCTACGACAGTGCCGACTACCGCCGCCGCTTCCCGGACGGCCGCATCGGCTCCGACCCGTCGCTGTCGTCCCCAGAACACGGCGAGCAACTGTACAATGCTGCGGTGGAGGACATGGCGGAGACCTACCGCAAATTCATCGCCGACTAGCCCCGGGCAGCCGCGTGGGCCGGAGGAAAGGCCGGGGGCTCCGCCCCCAGACCCCCGCCAAGGGGCTTTGCCCCCTGGACCCCCAGCAAAGGCGTAGCCTTTGCAATCCGTCTGTTTCGCTGGATGGGAGGGAGGGGGCGTGATGCCGTTGGACCGGCGTCGCCCCAAAGGGGGACACCAGTCCAACGGC
>DASXFW010000144.1:0-31850 GCA_036489395.1 Acetobacteraceae bacterium
AGGGGTGCATGCTCTACGAATTGATCCCCAACATGCCGGAGCATCGGCTACAGCCGCTGATCCAACGGTTCGCGGAAATGCTGGTCAGCAGCCGCATGTTTGCCCAGTTCCTGTCGGGCGCGGAATGAGGGGATGAGTGAGGTCGTCCCCTGCGGTGCCGTCAACCGTTTGGCAACCATTTGCTGGCAACATCGCAAGCAAGAAAGACCTAACGCAGATGAACGCAAATGGACGCAGATGAACGCGAATGGGTCCGTGCTCCACGCGCTGTAGAGCCAAATTAGCGGTTGCGCGTTCGCGGTTACGAATACGCTCGGCAGCTTGTTCCTCGAAAAAATCTACGAAAATGCGCTGGCCCTTGAGCTGCGCGAGGCCGGGCTTGCCGTTGCACATCAGCACGGGATCGTCGTCACCTACCGAGGCGCGGTCGTCGGCGAAGACTTCGCCGATCCGCTGGTACAGGACGCCATCCTGGTCGAACTGAAGACGGTCCGAGCGCCTGGCGGCTTCACCGTGCCCAGTGCGTGAATTATCTACGGGCCACCGGCCTGCATCTCTGCCTGCTGATTAACTTCGGCACACCGCGCCTGCCGTTCCGTCGCATCGTGCTGGACCTATGAGGCCCGCACCAAAGCCGCCTACAGCTCCGCACCATTCGCGTTCATCTGCGGCCATTTGCGTTCATCTGCGTTACCATCTTTCTTCTTCACGCCCTAAACCAGCGGGGCGCCGCGTGCTCGCCGACCCGCAATCAGCCGGAACCCATACTTGAGGCCACGCCTCCATCATGAAGCAACCTCCACCGGCAAGACCCCCGGCAACTTCTGTCCGGTCAACCGCGCATAGAGCACATCCGGACACAAATCGGCCCCGCTCGGCCAGACCACAGTCCCCAGCTCCGGATCGACGCGAACCTGCGCAAAACACGCGGGATCCTGCAAAGGTTCGAACACACCATTGAACCGTGTCAATTGGGCAATATCCAGGGCACCCTCGGTGCCGTCGTCGAACCTGACGAACAACCGGTGATCGCCCATCGCCCGGGCTTCGAGGATGTCGTGCAGCATGTTACTACTCCAGCGGTGCGATCGGCTTCAGTGTCGTATGGCGTTCAGCAAGACTCCAGGCCTCGCGCAATTCCTGACGGTTAGTGTAGCCCACTCCATAACAAGGCCAAGTGCGCGAGGCGGCAGCCCGCCATCCAGGATGGCAAGCGATTCGATGGCGACGATGGCCTTCTGTCCGCCATAGCGAACATGAAAATGCGGCGGAGCGTGGTCGTCATAGAACATCATCACGATAATGCCGAAGAAGCGCGCCAACTCAGGCATTCCCGTACGTCCTCGGCAGTTGACCAACCGTTTGGCAAGGATTTGCCGGCAGCATTGAAAGGAAGAAAGGTTAAACGCAGATGAACGCGAATGGGTTCCGCCGAAGCGCGCGCGATACGCTCTTTCCGTGCCAAACGTTGCCCTACTGAATCAAATTAACCGCGTGGCGTCGTCCCGTTCGATCCAGACTACAGCATAGAACCTGCTGCCGACCGGTCCGACCGCGACGAAACGGTGCTCACCACGCTGCCGCGAGGGGTAGGAAATCACCATGCCCGATGGACCCATTAAGCCTTTGTTAACGACTGCGGCGCATTGTTGCAGCAGCAGAAAGGTTTGAACGCAAAAAACGCAATGGCGACGGAGCTGAACCCACTGTCGAAGCTGATCATCGGGTGTGCGTGGACCGTGGCGAACACGCTCGGCTGCGGCTTCCTGGAAAAGGTCTATGAAAACGCCCTGGCGCACGAACTGCGCAAGGCCGGCCTCGCCGCGGAGCAACAGCGCGGGATGACGGTTACCTACGACGGCGTGGTCGTTGGTGAATACTTCGTCGATCTGCTGATCGAGCAAGCCATCCTGATCGAATTGAAAACCGTACAGGCGCTCAACAGCGCACATCGCGTGCAATGCCTGAACTACCTGCGTGCGACTGGAATGCATCTTTGTTTACTAATGAATTTCGGCCTGCCCCGCCTCGAAATACGCCGCATTGTCCTGGACCTGTGACGAGCGCACGAACCCAGCCCACCGCTCCACCCCGATTGCGTGTTTTGCGTCTTTTTGCGTTTTTTGCGTTCAAGTCTTTCTTCTGTACGCCCCAGCGGGTGCGCACCGAATCACCGCCGCACCGCGTACTCCATGAACGACCTGAGCGCAGCGTTCATCCGCGTCCATTTGCATTCGTCTGCGTTACCAGCTTTCGTCTTTACACCCCCCAACGCAACCCGAAAGCCGGGCGTTGCCGCCTAAACCCCCGAGAACAGAATATCGGGCGCGCCGCAGCACGACCGCATGATGCTGCAGCAAAGAACCGGTACTGCTCCGCAATTCCCGCCGCGGCACCGTTGCGATGGCCTCCATCAGCGTGACGCAGCACTTGCCATCGATCGCGAACACCGGGTTCAGGTCGCGCAATGCGACCCGAACATCCGCTTCGGGCAGCAGCGGAACGACTGTCCGCGTCGTCAGATCAGCAAGCAGATCAACCTGAACCTCCGGCACATAGCCGCGCGTCGATCGGCCCGGCGATGGATCAACGTCCAGGCGCGTCATCAGAACTGGCGGAATTCCGCGAGCGGCAGCCCGTTCGCCTCGACGCGGCGACCTGACGCTGCGCGGCCGCGTGCATCGCTCCGCACCGCGCGCTCCGGCCATCCTGGCAAGTTGGCCGCCGACGGCGTTCCATGCCAGACTTCCGCCCAGAAAGAACCAGCGGCAACCATCCATGAGTGTCATCGAACCAGGCGGCATCGACTGCGACATCCATCCCGCGGTGCCCAACCTGAAGGCGCTGCATCCCTATCTGTCCGACCACTGGCGCGACAGCAGCATCCAGCGCGGCCTGCACGATCTTGAATCGATCGCCTACCCGATCAATTCCCCCCTGACCTCACGCCCCGACTGGCGGCCCGCGTCCGGCAAGCCGGGGTCGGACCTGGCGCTGCTGCGCGCGCACGCGCTCGACCCGTTCAACACCAGCCTCGCCATCTGCAATTGCCTGTACGGCGCGCAGCTTCTGTTCTCCGAAGACATGGGCGCCGGCTTCGCACGCGCGATCAACGACTGGATGGCCGCGGAGTGGCTGGACAAGGAACCGCGCCTGCGCGCCTCCATCGTCGTGCCCATGCAGAACCCCGAGCTGGCAGCCGAGGAAATCGACCGCCTCGCGCCCGACCACCGTTTCGTCCAGGTGCTGCTGCTGGTCATGCACGACATGCCGCTGGGCAAGCGGCACTACTGGCCGATCTACGAAGCGGCGCTGCGCCACGGCCTGCCGGTCGGCATCCATGCGGGGTCCGCGTATCGCCATCCCGTCACGCCGCTTGGCTGGCCAACCTATTACACCGAGGACTATGCCGCGCAGGCTCCCGCCTTCCAGCAGGCACTGAGCAGCCTGATCTGCGAAGGCGTGTTCACGAAGTTTCCGGAGCTGAAGGTGGTGCTGATCGAGTCCGGCTTTACCTGGCTGCCGGCGCATCTGTGGCGGCTGACCAAGTTCTGGCGCGGGCTGCGCATGGAAGTGCCGTGGGTGGATCGCGCGCCAGCCGAGATCGTGCGTTCCAACGTGCGCCTCACGCTGCAGCCCTGCGACGGGCCGCCAACCGTCGATGCCTTCGAAAAGCTGCTGGACCACATGGGTTCCGATGAGCTTCTGCTGTTCTCCACCGACTATCCGCACTGGCAGTTCGACGGCGATGCGGCGCTGCCGGATGGATTATCGCGCGATCTGGTGCGCAAGATCATGATCGACAATCCGCGCGCGACGTATCCGCGGCTTGCCGAAACAGTGGCGTGACGGAACGGCTGTCGCCGCCCGCTGTCGTTGCGGGTCGGCACCGGCCGATCGCCGCCACTGGTGGCCAGGCATGGCCCGACTGGCTATCCTCCCCGCCGACAACGCACGAACCGCTACGCACATGATCCTCGGCCTCGGCTCCGACATCGTTGATATCCGCCGCATCGAGGCGGCCATCGCCCGCCACGGCACGCGCTTCATCGAACGTGTCTTCACCCCGGCCGAACGCGCCAAGGCGATGCGGCGGACAGAGAAGATCCAGGCTGCGACGTTCGCCAAGCGCTTCGCGGCGAAGGAGGCCGCGGCAAAGGCACTCGGCACCGGGTTCCGGGCTGGCGTGTTCTTTTCCAATCTGGGCGTGGTGAACCTGCCGAGCGGACAGCCGACCATGCAGATGACGGGTGGTGCGGCGGACCGGCTGAAGGCGATCACCCCGGCAGGGATGGCCGCGTCAGTCGCACTGACAATGACCGACGAGTACCCATACGCCTATGCGCAGGTGATCATTTCGGCGGATCCTTTGCCGTAGTACCCGAAATCGGCAACTCGGGCCTGCCTGTGCCGGGGCTCGCGGCGTGGCCCTTGCGCTCCATCTGGCGCCCTTCTTCAATCAGACGAACCCGCGCGGCGACCCAGTGCGCACCTGGAGGGAACGACATGCAGTTCAGCTTCACCAGCGAGCAGGAGGAATTCCGGTCGGTGCTGCGGCGGTTCCTGGAGGAGAAGTCGCCAACAATTGCCGTGCGCCGGCTGATGGAGACCGAGACAGGCTGGGACCGCGCAAACTGGCGCGACATCAACCAGCAGCTTGGCCTCAGTGCGATCCACATTCCGGAGGCGTATGGCGGCCAGGGTTTCGGCTTCGTCGAGCTGGGCATCGTACTGGAGGAGATGGGGCGTGCGTTGCTGTGCGCGCCGTATTTCGCCTCGACCGTGCTGGCGGCGACGGCGATCCTGAACGCTGGCACCGAGGCGCAGAAACGCGAATGGCTGCCGCCGATCGCCGCCGGCGACACCATCGCGACCCTGGCGTTCACCGAGCCGAACGGACGCTGGGACGCCGCTGGTGTCGAAATGACCGCAACGCCAACCGGGGAAGGCTTCCGGTTGGACGGGGTGAAGAGCTTCGTGCTGGACGGGCATAGCGCGGACCAAATCGTCGTGCTGGCGCGGCGGCCGGGTTCGGCGGGCGACGACGGCCTGTCATTCTTCACCGTGCCGGGCGACGCGCCCGGGCTGACACGCCGGTCGCTGAAGGTGATGGACCCCACGCGAAAGCAGGCTCGGCTCGAATTCCAGAACGTGCCAGCGGCGCTGCTCGGCACGCAAGGCGGCGGCGCGGCGCCATTCGCACGCACCATGATCCAGGCGGCGGTGTGCCTGGCGAACGAAATGGTCGGCGGGGCCGAACGGCTGCGCCAGTCGGCGCTGGATTACGCCAATTTGCGCGTGCAGTTTGGCCGCACCATCGCATCGTTCCAGTCGATGAAGCACAGGCAGGCGGACATGCTGGTCGATGTCGAGCTGGCAAAGTCCGCCGCGTATTGTGCCGCGTCGGCGGCGGCCGAGGACGATGCCGATCTGCCGGCTTTGGCGTCCCTCGCGAAGGCCACCGCGGCGGATGCCTACATGCAGACCGCGATCAGCACCATCCAGATCCACGGCGGCATCGGCTTCACCTGGGACAACGACACGCATCTCTGGTTCAAGCGGGCGAAGAGCTCCGAGGTGTTCCTGGGCGATCCGACTTACCATCGCGAATTGATGATGCGTGCGTGGAACGGTTGAAGCGTCCCGCCCCAGCCACTTGTTTCATGCCGGCCTGAAGGCAAGGAAAACACCATGACCGAACCGACCGAAGCCTCCGTCCGCGGCGAAGTGCGTGCCTGGCTGGAGGCGAACTGGAGCCCCGATCACGGCCTGGTGGAATGGCGCAACAAGCTGATCGATTCCGGCTGGGGCGTGCCGTCCTGGCCGACGGCGTGGTTCGGCCGCGAGCTGCCGATGGCGCTGGAGATGGTGGTCGAGGAGGAGATGCAGCGTGTCGGCGCGGTCGGCGTCGCCAAGACCGGCATCCGCCGGCTGGCGGCTGCCACGCTGCTGGTGCACGGCAGCGACGACCAGAAGCGACGGTACCTGCGCCGCAGCCTGACCGGGGAGGACACGTGGTGCCAGTTGTTCTCCGAGCCGGGATCGGGGTCGGACCTGGCCGGCGCAATGACGCGCGCCGAGTTCAAGGGCAACCGCTGGGTGATCAACGGCCAGAAGGTGTGGACCACCAGCGCGCATCACGCCGACTGGGGGCTGTTGCTGGCGCGCACCGACTGGGACAAGCCGAAGCACCAGGGGCTGTCGTATTTCGTGCTCGACATCCACCAGCCGGGCGTCACGGTGCAACCACTGCGGCAGATGAACGGGCATGCCTCGTTCAACCAGGTGTTCTTCACCGATGCCGAGGTGCCGCCGGAGAATTTGGTGTCCGAGGTCGGCCGCGGCTGGGCGGTGGCGACGACGACTCTGATGCATGAGCGGCGCGGCGCGGATGGCATTTCCCGCTGGGGCGCGGCGTCGGGACGAACCGGGCGGATCTATGCCGAGGAGCGGGCGGAAAACGCCACCGTCATGGAGCCTTACAAGTGGTATCCGCAGCGGGCCGGTCGGGTCGATCTGGTGGTGGAACGGGCGCGTGCGACCGGCCGGTTCGAGGATCCGGTGGTGCGGCAGGAGATCGCGCGGTTGCTCTGCATGTCGAAGGCGGCGGAGTGGACCGCGCGGCGTGCCCGGGCGGCGCAGATGCAGGGGCGGCCGCAGGGGCCGGAGGGATCGCTGGGCAAGCTGGTCTCCTCGCATGTGGCGCGGGCGGCGGCGCGGGTACACACGCTGATCTCAGGCGCGGACGCGATGCTGACCGGCGAGGACGGGGCGATGCGCGGCGTGATCGCGGAGATTCTTGTCTCGGTGCCGGCAGGGTCGATCGCGGGGGGAACGGACGAGATCCAGCGGAACATCATCTCGGAGCGGGTGCTGGAGATGCCGAAGGAGCCGCGGACGGACAATGACCGGCCGTTCCGCGATGTGCCGAAGAATCTGGTGGTCTGAGCGAATTCGAGGACACCACAGTGGGTGCCGGCATCGGTGCGGATGCAGCTTCGGCCGCATCGGCTTAGGCGCTGTTGACGAATAATCGCTGCAGTTGACGCACGGTCGCATAATGTTGTCATGCCGACCACCGGGTCAAGTGCCCGGTGGTCGGCATGACGGGGCAAAGGCCGGTGCCTCACTCAACCGATTCGATTATTCGTCAACCGTGCCTTGGAAATGACGCTGGTATCGAGAGCGGTCACGGCTGCATTCCCCACCGGCGGCCGATGGCCAGGAGCCGCTGGCAGGAGGCGGCATGACGGCAACATTGGTCGCTGCCTTATCACTGCGCCACGCCCATTCGGGCCTCAATGACGTCCGGCTCCTCGGGCATCCGCCGCAGCGAGAATCCCAGACCGCGCACGAAGGCCAGCATAGGCGCGTTCTCCGCCAGCACCTGTCCGACGACCTCCGCCAGGCCCTGCCGGCGGGCCCAGTCGATCAGCCGGTGCATCAGGTGCGACGCGAGGCCCCTGCCCTTCACATCCGGCTGCACGATCACCGCGAACTCGCCGCTCCGGCCGTCGGATTCGCGCACCAGGCGGGCGACGCCGACCGTCTCGCCGGTGGCCTCGCGCACCGCGATGAATGCCATTTCCCGATCGTAATCGATCTGCGTCAGGCGGGCCATTTGCTCCGGCGACAGCTCACGCATCGAACTGAAGAAGCGGTAGCGCACGTCCAGCGGCGGCAAGCGCTTGAAGAAGGCGCCGTGCGCGTCGGCATCCTCCGGCCGGATCGGGCGAATAACGAAATTCTCGCCGCGGGCCATGCGGTGCTCCACCAGCTCCACCGGGTACGGCGCGATGGCCAATAGACCCGGAGGTTCGTCCGCGCCGCGCAGGCGCAGCCAGGCGTCGGCGGCCAGCACGCCGTCGGCATCGACGAACAACGCGGGGACGCAGAGCTCGGCCAGCTCGGGGAAATCCACCACCAATTGGCTGATGCGCACCAGCGCCTCGGCGACCGCGGGCTCGTTCGCCGCCGGCTGGTCGCGCAGGCCCTGGCTCAGCATCGCGCCCAGCCGGCTGCGCGCGATCAGCGCGTGCGCCAGCGGCAGGTTCAGCGGCGGCAGGTCCATGGCGACGTCGTGCAGCGCGCCGGCGGTGGTGCCGCCGGGGCCGAATTCGATCATCGGGCCGAAGGTCGGGTCGTCACGGACGCGCACGGCGAACTCGCGGGCACGGCCGACCTGACGCTGCAGCAGGACACCGGTATCCGGCCCGGCCCGTTCCCGCCGCGCCTGGCGGGCGACCAGCAGGCGGGCGGCGACCTGCGCTTCGTGCGCGTCGTGCAGGTCCAGGGCGAGGCCGCCGGGCGGGCGCTCGGCCGGCGGCACCGCCTGGCGTAGCTTCGCCACGACGGGGAAGCCGAGCAACGCGGCGGCCTCCGCCGCGTCGTCCGCGCGGAGAACGGCGCGGGTCGGCACCGCGGGAATGCCGTAGGCGGCCAGCACGTCCAGCGCTTCGTCCTGGAACAGGGCCGTCCGGCCTTGCCAGCGCGCGTAGGCGAAGATGCGGCGGATCGGCGAGCGATCCGGCGCGTGGGCCAGCACCGCGCTGGGCGGCAGCTCGCGCGCGGCGGCACGGTTGCGGCGGTCCTGTACCAGGTGATGGAACCCGCGCACGGCTTGCTCCGGCGTGGCGAAGACCGCGAGGCCGGCGCGCACCAGAGCGGCGCGGTGCAGCGCGCCGGTGGTTTCACCCATGGCGCAGATCAGCAGTGGCGCACGGATTTTCGGGCCGGTTTCGATCAGCGACGCGATGACGGCCTCGTCCGCGGCGCCGGACGGGGCCAGCACCACCAGCACGCCGCCGACGCCTGGGGCCGCGGCGACCTGTGCCGCAGTGGGGGCGATGCGGTCCGCGCTCTCCAGCGGCACGTGGACGATGCCGTGATCGGCGCCCTCCAGCGTTGCCAGATGCAGGCCGTGGCGGAAGGCCGCGTCCGCTGCCATGCGGCCGGGGCCGATGGCGTTGGTGACGATGGCCAGCGTCTCCGAGCGAGGTGGGCGAACGCGGGTCAGGGTTTCGGCGGCGGCAAGCAAGTCCTCCAGGCGTTCCACGCGGAGCACGCCGGCGCGGCGAAGGGCGGCCTCGAAGGCCAGCTCGGCGTCGCCGGCGCCGTCGTCCAGCAGGCGGCCGCCGGCGCGGATCGCCACCACCGGGCGCAGGCGGGCGGCGGCGCGGGCGGCGGACAGGAAGACGCGGCGGTTCTTCAGGCGGCGTATGTCCAGCAGGATGGCGCCAGTGCCGACATCGCGCGACAGCCAGTCCAGCGCGGGGCCGAAACCGAGATCGGCGTTGCCGCCGATGCCGACGATGTGGCTGAAGCCGACGCCGTTCGGTCCGGCCCAGTCGATCACCGCGCGGCACAGCGCGGCGGATTGCGAGATCAGCGCGAGGCGGCCGGCAGGCGGGGCCAGGTGCGCGCGGGTGGCGTTCAGGCTGATGGCCGGGATCGCCAGGCCGAAGGAGTGCGGGCCCAGCACGCGGACGCCGGTGCGGCGAGCAGCGTCGGGGATGCCCTCGGCTGGGCCGGGGACGATGGCGGCGAAGCAGCCTTTCGCCGCCAGGGCCTCCATGGCAGGGATGACGGCATCTGGCGGCACGGCGAGAACCGCAAGGTCGGGCGGAGCGGTCAGCTCCGCGGCCTGGGCGACGGATTGCAGCGTGCCGTGAAAGCCGGAGAGCGCGAGGTTGGCGGTGATCTCGGCGCCGGCCTGGGTCTCCGCCCCGACCACCGCGAGGGAGCGGGGCCGGTAGAGGGAGTCGAGCAGAAAGCGGCCGGCGGGGGCGAGACGGGGGACGGTCATGCTGCCGGGGAGATTAGCGCGTGTTCGATGAATAGGTGATAAACGGCGGCCGCGGCGTCGTGCCGGCACCCCCGAGACGATCGCGAAACTCGCGCAGGCCTTGGATGTGGGGGTGGAGTGGCTTTCGTAAGCCATGTGGCAACAGGGCCGACGCGACGCTCAGGACCATGGCCGCGTCACTTGACGCACTGACGAATGCGACGACTTCATCGTCGTCGCGTCGCACGAGCCTGCCATGCGGCCGTTTGGTGTTGGCCGGCAAACGAGCGATGCCTTTCGTTCCGGTGGATGAGGTGTTGCATGATCCGCGGCTATTCTGACCAGGCCGCCAATGAACGAACATTCCTTGCGTGGATCCGCACTGCCATCTCCGTGATAGCGTTCGGCTTCGTTGTCGAGAAATTCAATTTGTTCCTGCTGACGATAGCGAGTGTTGGGCCGTCTGGTGCGGAACGTCGCGTACCGCATGGCAGGCTTCCGGGCCCGGTCGGCCGCTATGATGGACTCGCGTTGATCGTGGTCGGAATAGCCGTGATCGTCGTGGCGACCGTGCGCTTCATTCGTACCGCACGCATGCTCGCTGATGACGAAACGCATGTCTTCGCCGGCGTTCGGGCGGAGCTGGTTCTGTCGGCAGCGCTCGCATTGATTGTGGCTGGGTTGAGCGTTTATCTGGTGATTGACTAAGCACCGAAGGCTTGGTCCAACCCGCTGCCCGCGACCAGGCTCTGGGCGGCCGGATCAAACGCGATGCCCAATGAGATGGCAAAGGCGCCTGGACCCGTGGCGGGTGCTGTGGATTTGAATGCGCCCTCTGCCCGGGGCAACCGCATATGCAGCCGGCGAACGACTACCAATCGACCGTGCGGACCGTTTCGGCTTTGATTCTTCGCACGGAGGAAGCGCGAGGACCACGAAGCGCCACGGAGCCGCTTTCCCGGCGGGACACGTTGCAGCGAACGCCCCGACAACAATAGCATTGCTTGCATTCCGTGCCTGTGCACGCGGCTGCGCGACAGAATGAAAGCTCCGTGGCGCTCCGTGGCCCTCGCGCTTCCTCCGTGCGAAGAATCAAAGTCGAAACGGTTCGCATGGGCGCCGCAGCCAAAGCGGCGACCCCAGGTGCACGTCTCTCTGCCGGCGTCCGCCAAATGCGATCGCGGCGCCCGTTCCGGCTGTTCTCGGCATGACCGCGAACGCTCAACCCGCTTCCCGCGACAGCATGAGCGGCAGGTCCAGTTCCACGCGGTCGTGCAGCACCCTTGGGATGATCCGGCCGCGTTCGCCGCGTTCGAGCGGAAACAGGCCGCAGCCCTCCATCGTGCATAGCGTGCGCGACACATTGGATCTGACCGTGGCGGTGATCCGCGCCAGTTCGTCGAGCGCCGCAGATCAGGCCGCCGCGCCGAGCGGCCTGGCGCGTTCGATCCGCGCGCGCTCGCGCGGGGTGTTCATGGCGTTCCACAAATCGCTGCGCCGCTGCATGTTCCGGCAGAAATCGGGGCTGTTGCGGAACATGCGCGCGAGGATCAGCGCGGCCGCCGGGGGGACGGAGCGGCGGTTGTCGCATAGCTCGTTGACGTGCTTGCGCTGGAAGCCCATCGCCTCGGCCAGCGCGGCCTGGTGAGGCCCATCGGCTGCACGAACTGCTCGAGCAGGATTTCGCCGACCGTGGCCGGCTTACGCTTCGTCGTCAGCATCGCTTACCTCATCTGTAGCCATGGTCGATGGGGAAAATTAGCGATAATATCGCTTGACATGCAGTGGGTTCTGGGCGATATTATCGCTCGTGAAAACGATCATCCTCACGCCGAGCGCCGCGAAAGATCTCGATGCCCTTCCCCGAGATGCTCGCGAGCAGGCGGAAGGTGGGCTTCACCGCTATGCTCTGACGGGCCAAGGCGACGTGAAAGCCCTTCGGGGCCGCGACGACTTACAAGAGGAACTAATTCTATGAGTGAGCCGCAGATCATTCGAACGCCCGGCGGCGAAGAGTTGGTAGTGCTACCCCGCGCCGAATATGAGGCGCTCGTCGAGCGCGCCGACCACGACGCTGAAGATGCCGACGACGTCGCCATCTACGATGCTCGGAAGGCAGAATTGGCTGCTGGCGGTGACGTGCTGCCTCCGGAGGTTAGTGCGGCGGTCCTTCGAGGCGAGAGTCGGCTGAAGGCCATTCGTAAGTGGCGTGGCGAGACGCAACTGCATTTGAATTCCATGACAGGGGTCGGTCAGGGCTATCTGTCCGATCTCGAAAATGGGCGCCGTGCGGGCAGCCCCGAAACCATCGCGAAGCTCGCGCAGGCCTTGGATGTGCCAGTGGAGTGGCTTTCGTAAACTACGACACCCGCAGCGCCAATCGGGCCTGCGGGGTCAGGTGCGATGTCGCCGGGCCAGCAGACGCTCTTGTACCGGTAGCGGATGCTGTGAATTCGAATACCATTCTGTTCGCCAGGGTGATCGCCGATGCAGCCGGCGAAGGACTACCAATCGACCGTGCGGACCGTTTCGGCTTTGATTCTTAACACGGAGGAAGCGCGAGGACCACGGTGGACACGGAGTCGCTTTCCCGGTGAGGCTCGCTGAAGCGAACGCCCCGTCAGCAATAGAATCTTCTGCATTCCACGGCTACGCAGGCTGCCGCACGACCGCACGATAGCTCCGTGTTCACCGTGGTCCTCGCACGTCCTCCGTGTTAAGAATCAAAGTCGAAACGATCCGCACGGGCGGCGCGGCAAAAGCGGCGAGCCGAGGTGCACCTCTCTCCGCCGGCGTCCGCCAAAAGCAATCGCGGTGCCCTCTCCGACTGTTCTCGGCATGACCGCGAACGCTCGACCCGCTTCCCGCGACAGCGTGAGCGGCAGGTCCAGTTCCACGCGGTCGTGCATCACCCTCGGTATGATCCAGCCGCGTTCGCCGCGTTCGAGCCGGACCAGGCCGTAGCCCTCCATCGTTCGCAGCGTGCGCGACAGGTTGGACCTGGCCTTGCCGGTGATCCGTGCCAGTTCGTCGAGCGAGCCGGGCGCCTGGCTGGCGATGACACGCAGCAGTTCGCGATTGCCGGCCGACAGGACCTTGGCGAAGGACTCCGTCGAGGTGAACCAGACCTTCCGCTCGCGGGCGGCGATGCGGCGCTTGCCCCGCGCCACGGCCATGGTGCGCGCCTTCATCTCCTCGTAGGTGGCGATGCCTGCCTTCAGGGTCGTCATGGAAGAGGTCTTGGAGCGACTCGGACCACTCACGTATGGAGCACGAGCGGATATGCCGCCCGATCGGCGGGTGGGGAAAGCCTTCACAGCTGTGCGGCGCGTGAGCCGATCCGACTTATCGGCGTCATACGATTGGGGCGATAAGGGACATACCATCATGGCGAAGAAGGCTCGCGCTAAAAGGCCACCACATGCTAAGTCCGGTGCGGCTCCCCGTCGGCAGCGGTTCCATCGGACGTTTCCCGCCTCCAGTTTTGATGAACCGTTGGCATTTGCTCAGGAAATTTATAGGATTGGAAGCGGGCAGTCTGTCAAAAGACTCACGCTATTCGACCAGCTTAGAAAGTCACCCGAAAGCGGGCCTTCACGTCAGCTCATCATCGATGCTGGGCGCTATGGTCTCACCAAGGGAGGGGTCCAGGCGGATAGTATCGAATTAACTCCGCTGGGTCTGACCGCCGTCGATGACCAAGCAAATCGCAGAGAGCAAGCAAAGGCGCGTGTCGACCTCGCCATTAGGCAGATTGAGCCGTTTGGCAATTTGTATGACAAGTTTGTTGGCACCAAACTGCCTGCCAAGGCAGTGCTCATTGATGCAGCTAAGGACATCGGAATCCCTGCGGAGTTGGCACCAGAAGCTGTGGACACCTTCGTGGTAAATTTGAGATTTGTTGGCCTCCTAAAAACGCTCTCCGGAGCCGAACGCATAGTCTCGGTTGATATGCTAACGGACGATCTGCCCGTAACAAGCCTCTTTCCCGCAGTACCACGCCCCTCAACCACCAGAAGTACGACTCTAATAACGGCAGAGCATGCGAAATATGAGAGCACCTGCTTTTACATAGCGCCAATCGGCGATGAAGGAACGGAGGCCAGAAGACACTCCGACTTATTCTTGGGCTCTCTTGTTGAGCCGGCGATGGAGGAATTTGGTCTCACGGTAATTCGAGCAGACGCGATTGACCAACCCGGGGTCATCACTAGGCAGGTCATTGAATATATTGTGAAATCTCGATTGGTCATAGCTGACTTATCATATCATAATCCCAATGTGTTTTATGAGCTCGCGCTCAGGCACGCGGTCAAGCGCCCTATCGTGCAGATTGTCCGAACCTGTGACCGAGTTCCATTCGATGTCAACCAAATGAGGACAATCGACATTGATACCGCAGATATTTATAGTCTTGTTCCAAAGATTGAGTCTTACCGAGCTGAGATTGCGAACCAAGTACGGCGAGCGCTTGAACCCGACCACGTCGTTGATACGCCCATATCTATCTATTTGCCCAATCTCATTGTGAAGCTGGAATAGATGTGGTGGACCGCCCCCACGGCCTGGACCAAGGACCGGTGTAGCCGCCCGGCCCCCACCCCACCACATCGGACTCTGCCCACCCGATGTAAACCTCCCCTCAACCTTCCCACCCCCACACTCCGCACCCCCATGCCCAAACCCACCTCCCGCTTCGTCTGCCAGTCCTGCGGCGCCGTCTTCCCGAAATGGGCCGGCCGCTGCGAGACCTGTGGCGAGTGGAACACCATCATCGAGGAGGCCGTAACCGCCCGCCCCGGCCCCGCCGGCAAGGCGCCCACCGGGCGCAGCGTCGCCTTCGTCGGCCTGTCGGGCACCGCGGAACCCCCGCCCCGCGCCCCCACCGGCATCGCGGAATTCGACCGCGTGCTCGGCGGCGGCCTGGTGCCCGCCTCGGCGGTGCTGGTCGGCGGCGACCCCGGCATCGGCAAATCGACGCTGCTGCTGCAGGCCGCCGCCCGCCTGGCCGCCGCCGGCCGCCGCGTCCTGTATGTCTCGGGCGAGGAATCCATCGACCAGGTGCGCCTGCGCGCCCGCCGCCTCGGGCTGGCCGACGCGCCGGTGGAACTCGCCGCCGCGGTCAACGTGCGCGACATCGCCGCCAGCCTGGAGCAAACGAAGGACGCCGCCCTGGTCGTGATCGACTCGATCCAGACCATGTGGCTGGACGCGATCGACAGCGCGCCCGGCACCGTCGCCCAGGTGCGCGCGTGCAGCTTCGAGTTGATCCGCCTCGCCAAGTCGGCGCAGTTCGCGCTGGCGCTGGTCGGCCACGTGACGAAGGACGGCGCGATCGCCGGCCCCCGCGTGCTGGAGCACATGGTCGATGCGGTGCTGTATTTCGAAGGCGACCGCGGCCACCAGTTCCGCATCCTGCGCGCGGTGAAGAACCGCTTCGGCGCCACCGACGAGATCGGCGTGTTCGAGATGACAGAACATGGCCTGGCGGAAGTCCCCAACCCCTCGGCGTTGTTCCTGGCCGAGCGCCGCGGCAACATCGCCGGCAGCGCGGTGTTCGCCGGCCTGGAGGGCACCCGCCCGGTCCTGGTGGAGATCCAGGCGCTGCTCGCGCCCAACCCCGGCGGCTCCCCACGCCGCTCGGTCATCGGCTGGGACGCGGGGCGCCTGGCGATGCTGCTGGCGGTGCTGGAGACCCGTGCCGGGCTGCGGCTGAACGCGACGGACGTTTACCTGAACGTCGCCGGCGGCCTGCGCGTGAACGAGCCGGCGGCCGACCTGGCGGTGGCCGCGGCGCTGGCGTCGGCAGCGTGCGACCAGCCGACCAGCGCCGGCACGGTGTATTTCGGCGAGGTCGGCCTGTCCGGCGAAATCCGCCAGGTGGCGCAGGCCGAGGCGCGGCTGAAGGAAGCGGCCAAGCTCGGCTTCGACGCGGCCGCCCTGCCGCGGCGGATCGCCCGCGGCAACCGCGCGGTGCTGGCGCCCGACGGGCTGCGGCTGGAGGAAATCGGCCACATCGCCGACCTGGTCGCCCGCTTCGCCCCGGCGACCGGAACCAAGCCTGACGACCGGCGGTGAGGTGATGGGTTCCCGGCCAGGGGGTTAAGCCGCTGTTAAGCAAGGCGGGATACACGGCCCGGATGCAATCGCCGGGGCCTCGCCATGCGCCTTCTGAGTCACCTCCATCTGCGGACCAAGCTCGCCATATTGATGGTGCTGTCGGGACTGGTACTGATCGTATCGATCGGAGTTTCCGCGTCGCTCCTGCACCAGAGGATGCGCAGCGACCGGATCGATAAATTGCATGCCGCGGCCGATATGGCGATCGGTCTCGCGCAGTCGCTGGAAAACCAGGTCCGCGCGCACAAGCTCACCCGGGACCAGGCACTGGAACAATTCCGCGGCGCAGCGCACGCCATGCTGTTCGACGACGGCCAGGGCTACATCGTTGCTCAGACGCTCGACAACCGGATCATCGTGCACGGTGCGCTTCCCAAACTCGACAACACCCTCTCCGGGGCCAAGGCTGCGGACGGCACGTCCCTGACGAGCATCATCGTCGCGGCGCTGCGGAACGCCGATCGGGGCGTTGTTGCGTATGGCTTCGCCCGGCCGGGAGAGACGCAAATTCAACCAAAGGTGGCGTACGTGGCGCGGTTCGCCCCGTGGAACCTGGTCTTCACCGTGGGCGCCTATACCGCCGATCTCGACACCGCCTTCCATGCGATCCTGTGGGAGCTGATCGGCATCGGCGCGGCCATCCTGCTCGTCACGCTGCTGGTCGCGTGGCTGATCGAGCACGACATCACGCAGTCGCTCGGTGCGTTGAATTCCGTCATGACACGCCTGACGCACGGCGAGCTGCATGTGGCGATCCCCGGCACCGAGCGGCGTGACGAGGTCGGGTCGATGGCGAACGCCGTTGCGGTGTTCAAGAACGGATTGCAGGAAGCCGAACGCCTGCGCGCGGACCAGGAAGCGGAGCGCGTGCGCGCTCAGGCGGGGCGGGTCGCCGCACTGGTCTCCATGGCCGAGACGATCGAGGCCGAGGTGCATGATGCGATCACCGACGTCGGCCGGCAGACCACCGCGATGGCGACGGCTGCCAACAGCATGAAGGCCTCGGCAAACCGCACCGGCACATCGGCGGACGGCGCGGCCGCGGCGGCGGGCCAGGCATTGGCCAACGCGCAGACGGTGGCCAGCGCCGCCGAGGAGCTTGCAGCCTCCATTCGCGAGATCGGCGGGCAGGTGGATCAGTCGGCCCGGATCGTCGGGCAGGCGGTGACCGCCGGCCGCACCGCGCGCAAGACGATCGAGGCGCTGAACGAGGAGGTCGGCAACATCGGCCGCGTGGCGGACATGATCGGGGATATCGCGGCGAAGACCAATCTGCTGGCGCTGAATGCCACCATCGAGGCGGCGCGCGCCGGCGAGGCCGGCAAGGGATTTGCAGTCGTCGCCAGCGAAGTGAAGCAGCTTGCGACGCAGACCGCGCGCTCCACCGAGGAGATCGGCCGGCACATCGGCGAGGTGCGCAACGCCACGAATGCGTCTGTCGCCGCGGTGCGCCAGATCGAAGCGACGATAGAACAAGTGAACGCGATCGCCGGCTCGATCGCGGCGGCGGTGGAGCAGCAGAGCGCCGCAACGGCCGAAATCGCCCACACGGTGGCCGAGACCGCGGCGGCGGCCAATCAGATGACCGAGCGGACCGCCGAGGTTTCCGCGGAAGCAAACACGACAGGCAAGGAAGCCGTGGGGGTGCTCGGCAGCACCGCCGCGTTGAGCGACACGGTCGGTGGGTTGCAGCGGGCATTGGTGCGCGTGGTGCGAACGTCCACGAGCGACGTCGATCGGCGCCGGAATGGCCGCCGCCGGCCCTGCTACATCGAAGCGTCGATCCTCCATGGCGGACGCACGGAGGCGGCAATTTTGCGCGACGTTTCAGAACATGGTTGCTATGCCGCGACCGCCGCGCCCTGTCAGGCGGAGCAGCAGGTCGAGATTGTCCTCCAGCACCTGGGCAAACGAATGAAAGGCCAGGTTACCATGGCGTCGGGCGGCGGGGTGCATGTCCGCTTCACCGATGGCGGCATCGCGGCTGCGGAGGTCGATCGGATCAGCCAGACGACGGTTGCCGAGTTGGTGAACGTGACGAAGAGCGACCACCTCGCATACGTCAGGCGCGTATCGGATATTGCCGGTTCGGGCGAAGTCCCCGCGGGTGGCATGGCCACGCAGCATTCCTGTCGCCTGGGCCGCTGGTATGACAGCCTGACGGATGCCGCGACTCTGGCTCTGCCGTCGTTCCGTGCCATCGCCGAGCCGCATCACGCGGTGCACGAGGCCGGCGATCGGGTGCTCGCGGCAGTCTCATTCCACGACGCGGCGAGCGTCCAACGTCACCTCGGGGAGTTGCGCGGGCATTCGGAACGCGTGCTGCATTGCCTCGATGCGTTCGCCCAGGAGTATCCGACCACGATCGCGCCGAGCGAGGAGCAAGAGACGGCGCTCAAGGCTGCCTGACCTGGTGCGCGGCGCCGGGCCGGTCGGGATGCGAGGTGGCGGCATCCTGCCCGATACAGACGTGGCAAGCCGCCGCATCGAGGCACACATCTTCGAACAGATCTCGTTCGCCAAGGACGTACTGGAGATGCGGGTATCCGAGCGTGATATCAACACGGCTCCGTCAACGTTGCTGCTGAACGGCACGCTTGATGACGCGGGCTACAAGGCGTCGAAACAGACCTTGCGGGACAACGCGCGCAAATTCGCCACGCGAAACGGAATCAAACTGGTTTGGGTTCCATAGCGCGCTTTACACCAGATATCGAAAAGGATGCCGTACGCGCCGTCCCCTCCCCGTCATGCCGACAAAGGTCGGCATCCACGCCTTTGCTTCGCCGTATGCTGCAAAAGCGTGGATGCCGACCTTCGTCGGCATGACGGTGGGGACGCGGTCGAAGAGTCAGCCATTGCGCCGCCTGGCGTTACACCGGGCAGCGGAGACGCCGACTCTCCAGGATGGTCGCACCGGCGATACTCACTACGGCATGACCCGGCCACGTTCCCCCGCTCGGTCGTGCCTGCCTGACCCGGCCATGACGGCCGAATCCGTAAACCGCAACGACCGAGCGGATTACGCCACCAGGCGGCCGCCAACCTCGGCCGGATAAATCGTGCTCCTACCCACATGCAGTACGAGTTCCACCGGCCCGTCGAACCCGGAGAACACCGACGCAGGCAGTTCCGCCGCGCCATCGGTCCAGCGCAACCCATCCGCTGCCTCGTATGCGTGAAATCCTGTGGCCAGGCCTGCGTCTTCCGCCTCCACGACGCGGAACTGCGCGCCATGCACCAGCGCGATCCGCCGCAGCGCCATGCCCAGCAGCCGAGGGTCCCGCGCCAGACCAAGCTCCGCCGGCACAGCAGCGCGCGACATCACCTGCACGCACCCCGGCAATGCCGGCAGCGCGAAGACGGACAGCGTGTTGCCGCGGAACGATGCTTCGATCCGCCGCCCATCGACAAGCAGATGCAGATCCGGATCGTCGGTCAGCGGCAATCCGGGCCGCGGCCCGGCGCGATCCAGCAGCTTCCGCCACACCGCATCGACGATCGGCCCACCGGTCAGCAGCGGCGCGCAGGCCTCCCGCGGCGGCAGGTCCCAGCCGCTGTTGGCATTGCGGAACAACCAGCGATTGCCGTCGTCGCGATACGATTCCGCCGGCGCACCGTCCGCCACCAGCACGTCGTGCGCGTCCAGTTCGACGTGATACAGCGACACTTCCTGCGCGCGGTCGTCCCAGTGAATCGAGCGGTGATTGACCAGGAACTCCACCGGGATCAGCACGCCGTCGTGCAGGAACGCGTGGCCCTTGGTGACGTGCAGGTCGCGCACCGGCACGTTCTCCGCGAGTGCACCCTTCCGCACGATCACCGGCGTGGCCGCGCTGCGCTGACCGCGCGTGGCCAGCACGTTGCCGACGCCGATCCAGGCGATGCGGCGCGTGCCGCCGCTCCAGGTGTTCACCATGTCGCCGGCCGTTAGCGCCTCTACCGGCACCTCGCCGCGCGGCGTGCCGATCATCGTACCGGCACAGAAGCACAACGCGGCCTCGGCGCCGTTCGCGCCGTCCGACGTCACCAGCGGATGGATACCGTTGGCGATGCCGATGACCGGCAGCGTGTCGGTCACGCTGCCGCTGGTCACGCTCAGCGTGCCATTGTTGACGCTGGCAGTGGCGCCGGCCTCGAACGCCAGGCCGGTCAGGTCGATCGTGCCGCCCGTCGCGAACCCGGCGATCGTGTTGGCAAAGTGCTGCGAGGACAGCGCCGCGTTGCCGATCCGCAGCACGCCGCCGCTGCCGGAACCAAACGTGATGGTGCCGCCGCCAGCCGCATCGATCGTGCCGAGCGACAGCGTGCCCGCCTCGATGCTGACGCCGCCGGTGAAGGTGCTTTCAGCGCCCAGCGACACGAGGCCGGCACCATTCACGATCAGCGACCCGGAGCCTCCATAAGTTCCGCTGGCGCCGAACGAATCGGCGATCGCATCGCCGATGGTCAGCGTCTGGCCGGCACCTGGCGTCAGGAAGACCGATTGATTGCCCTGGATGAAGATGCCGCTGCCCAGGGCCTGGCCCGAGTGGGGCGTGCTGCCGTTGCCGCCGGCGCCTCCGGCTACCGAGCCGCCGCTGATGGTTCCGGCGCCGATGTTGATCGTTCCGCCCTGCTGGACGAAGACGGCTCCGCCGGCGCCCAGACCGCCGCCGCCGAAGTATTCGCCGCCGGTGCCGCCGCCGAAGGCGGAACCGCCATAGCTGCCGCCGCCGCCGCCGCCAAATCCGCCGGATGCGCCGGCGGCGCCCAAGCCATTCGAAGCGCCGCCGCCGCCGCCGAAGCCACCCCGCCCGGCGTCCTTGCCGCCGTAATCGTTGCCGCCTCCGCCACCGCCAAACCCGCCGGCGCCGTTGGTTGTCGATCCGGTCGCACCTCCGATGCCGCCGCCGCCTCCGGCAACGGCGCCGTCGCCTCCACCGCCGCCATACGCACCGCCGCTGCCGGCCTGGCCACCGCCGTGGCCGCCGCTCGCCAGGCCGATTGCCACGCCCGCGCTGCCATTGACCGGAGCGAGCCCCCAGCCGCCGTTCGCTCCGACGCCGATCCCGCCGCCGCCGCCCGCGTAATAATAACCGTGCTTGCTGGCCTGGCTGCCCTGTCCTCCGGCACCCCCCAGTCCCCCGCCACCGCCGGAGTAATGGGCGCTGGCGTCGGTGGAGCCGCCGCCGGCGCCGCCGAGCGCCGCGTCCCTGCCGAACACGACGTTGTTCAGCGTGACGATGCCGCCGGTGCTGATCGTCGTGCCGCCGACCACGTTGGTGCCGGCGACAAACAGCCCGCCGCCGAGGCCGGCACCGCCGCCGCCGCCCCGCGACGCGGCCCCACCCGCGCCGCCTTGCGCCACGGCATCCGCGATCGTCAGGTTCTCCACCACCACGCTGCCGTTCAGCACGAACAACCCGCGATAGGTGCCGCCGCCGTCCAGCGTGTTGCCGTTGCCGAAGATCGTCAGCGGATAACCGCTGGTCAGGTTGATCAGATCGAGATCGCTGCTCAGCGTGATGTTGTTGCCGAGCGTGATGGTCGGGGACGCAGCGGCAAAGAAAGTCCCGCTCATCGCAGCCAGATCGGCGTTGAGCGCGGCCTCGGTGGTGACCGTGGGGCTGGCGCTGACCAGCGTCAGGTCCGTCCCGCCCGCGCCATCCGATTTGAGGTGGAAGAAGTCGTCGGCGAAATTGTCGCCGGCGGCGAGGTTCAGCGTGACGCTGCCCCCACCGGCTTCGTTCAACGTCAGCACGTTGCCGGGGCCGATGGAGCCGGCGGAGAACACGGTGCCGGCGAGGTCGATCGTGTCGCCGGAGGCGAAGCCTTCGATCGCGTTGCCTGGCATCGCCAGGCCGTCGATCTTCAGCGTCTGGCCGGTGCCGGTGAAATCGATCGTGCCGGTGCCAGCCGACGCGCCGCTGGCGATCTCCAGCGTTCCCGCCTCGATCGTCGTGCCGCCGCTATAGGTGTTCGCGGCGCCCAGCACCAGGTCGCCGGTGCCTTCCTGCACCACCCGGATGGAACCGCCGATCTGCGGCGAGGCGGTCGTGGTGTTGCCGAGGTCGAATACCAATGCGCCACTGCCCGTGACGCTGGGGTTGTGGAGGCCGCCCAGCGTGCCGCCGGTGCCGATCTGAATGGTGCCGCCGTTGATGCCGATCGCGCCGGTGGAGGTGTCGGCCTGCGCCAGCACCAGCGTGCCGCTGCCGGCCTGTTGCAGCGTGACCGCGCCGCCTACGGATGCCGCGAGCGTGATGGCGCCGCTGCGGTCGAACACCAGCGTGCCGCCGCCGCCGGTCACGCTGCTGGTACTGCCGATGCCGCCGCTGGTCCCGCCAGTGCCGACCTGCAATGTGCCGGCATTCAGCGTGGTGGCGCCGGTGTAGCTCTCGCTGGCGGTGATTTGCACCAGGCCGCTGTTGATGGTCAGCGCGCCGCTGAAGTTGTCGGTCGCGGCGATCAGCACCGTCCCGGCGCCGTTCATGATCAGTCCGCCGGAGCCTGGATCGACGCCCGGTTCCGAACCGGTCTGGTCGGTGATGGTGTCGGCCAGCGTCAGGACGGTGCCGGCGCCGGGCGCAAGCGTGACGTCCTGGGCGCTGCCCTGGATGAAGATGCCGCTGCCAAATGCGCCGCCGCCCCCCGTGGCGCTGACCGAGCCACCCGAGAGCGTGCCGGCATCGATCGTCAGTACGCCGCCCGATTCGACGAAGACGTCGCCGCCGGCGCCCAGACCGCCGCCCCCGACATAGCGGCCGCCTTCGCCGCCGCCGAAGGTGGACCCGCCATAGGCTCCGCTGCCGCCGCCGCCGAACCCGCCTTCGCCGCCAACATTTGAGCCGCCGCCGCCGCCGCCGAAGCCGCCCGCGCCACCGACGGCGGCGATGGTGCTGCCACGGGCACCGCCGCCGCCGCCAAACCCGCCGGCGCCGATGACGGAAGCCGACCCTGCCGACCCGTCGATTCCACCACCGCCGCTGGTACCTGCGCCGTTGCCGCCGCCGCCGCCGTCTGCGCCACCAGTGCCGACCCCACCGCCGCCCCCGGTGGTGAGCCCGCCGCTGCCGCCGCTCGCCAGACCGACCGCCACGCCAGTGCCGCCGTTGGCGTGGGAGGTGCCCTGTCCCCCGGCCGCCGCGGTGCCGATACCGCCGCCGCCGCCGGCGTATCCATAGACCGACGCGCCGCTGCCGCCGCTGCCGCCGGCACCGCCCATGCCGCCGCCGCCGCCGGCGAAATACCCGGAGCCGCCGCTGCCGCCCTGCGCGATCGCATCGGCGATCGTCAGGTTCTCCACCAGCACGGTGCCGTCGAGCACGAACAGCCCGCGATCCACGCCGCCACCGTCCAGCGTGTTGCCGTTGCCGACGATGGTCAGCGATGCGCCGCCGGGAAGGTTGATCAGATCGAGATCGCTGCTCAGCGTGACGTTGCTGGTGAGGTCGATGACGTAGGCGAAGCCCGACACCGCGCTGGTGCCGCCGATGTCGATGGCGGCCAGGGCGGCGTTGAGTTGTGCCTCGCTGCCCACGTCGAACGTCAGAGCGGGCGAGATCTCGGTGCCGCCGCCGCTGTCCGCGCTAAAATTGAAAAGCGTGCCGTTATTGACGCCGGTCACGGTCAGCGTATCGATTGTGCCGCCGCTGCTGACGCTCAGCGTGCCGTTGTTGACGCTGGCACTGGCGCCGCTGTTGTGGGCGAGGCCGGTCAGGTCGATCGTTTCGCCGCCGCTGAAGCCGGCGATCGTGTTGCCGAAGCTGTTGGTGCTCAGCGCCGTATTGGCGATCCGCAGCACACCGCCGCTGCCGGAGCCGAACGTGATCGTGCCGGTGCCCGCCGCGTTGAGCGCGCCGAGCGACAGCGCGCCCGCCTCGATGCTGACGCCGCCGGTGAAGGTGTTCGTGGCGCCGAGCGATACGATGCCCGCGCCATCGACGATCAGCGATCCGGCGCCGCCATAGCCGCCGCCGGCGCCGGCCGAATCGGCAATCGTGTCGCCGATCGTCAGCGTCTGGCCGGAACCGGGCGTCAGGGTGACGGACTGGCTGCCCTGGATGAAGATGCCGCTGCCGAGCTGCTGTCCGCTGACGCCGCCGGTGCCGCCAGCGACTGTCCCGCCCGCAACGGCGCCGCTGCCGAACGAGAGCGCGCCTCCTTGCTCCACGAAAATCGCGCCGCCTGCGCCGAGACCGCCGCCGCCATTGCCACCTGAGCTTCCGCCGCCGCCGTAACCGGCGCTGCCGCCGTAACCGGCGCTGCCGCCGCGACCGCCACCGCCGCCGCCGAAGCCGCCAGTTCCACCGCTGCTGTGATAGGACCCGCCACCACCGCCGCCCCCGAAGCCGCCCGTGCCGCCGGGTGCCCCTTGCAGGTTCAGCGAGTCGCCTGCGCCGCCGCCGTCGCCGAATGCACCGGTGGCGCCAGGATTGGTGCCGAACGACGTCTCGCTGCTGCCGCCACCCAGCAGGCCGCCGCCGCCGCCATAGAGCGTGTTGATGCCGTTGAGACCGGAGGCGCCGCCGTTGCCGCCGACGGCGCTGTCGCCGCTGAAGGTGACGCCGCTGAGAGTGACGCTGGCGCCTGACCTGATGAACAGACCGCCGCCAAGCCCGGCGCCGCCGCCGCCGCCGGGACCTTCGGCGGAGGTGCCGTTGCCGCCCTGCGATCGCGTGTCCAGCAGCGTCAGATCGTCGATCGCGACCGTGCCGGCCGTTACGAAAAGGCCGCGATACGCGTCGGCGCCGTTGATGATGTTGCTGCCGCCGTTGATGGTCAGCGACGAATGGCCGCCCAGGTCGATCGCGGTGATGTTGCTGCCGAGCGTGAGGCCTTGGGTAATATCGAGGACGTAGGCGGTATTCTGCGCGCCAGCCTGATCGATCGCGGCAATATCGGCGTTGAGCTGCGCCTCGTCGGTTATGGTGAGAGCGCCGGTAAAAGCCTCGGTGCCGCCGCCGCTGTCCGGCAGCACCGTCAGCGTCGTGCCGTTGGCAATGCCGCTGATGCCGATCGTGTCGGTGACGCTGCCGTTGGCGACCGACAATGTCCCGTTGCTTACCACCGCGCGGGCGTTGCTGCCGACAAAAGCGAGGCCCGGCAGGTCGATGGCGGCTCCGGCGCCGAGCGTGACGCTGCTGCCGAAGTGGTTGGAGGTCAGGTCGGCATTCTGGATCACCAGCTCGCCCGGGCTGCTGGAGCCGATGGTGATCGGACCCGACCCGGCCGCGCCGAGCGTGGTCAGGTCGAGCACGCCGTAGCTCTCGATCGACGTGCCGCCGGTGTAGGTATTGGCGGCCGACAGCACGACCGTTCCGGCGCCGTCCACGACGACCGAACCAGCACCGGCGTTGCCGCCGGTTCCGCCCGAGCCGGTCTGGTCGGCGATCACGCCAGTGACTGTCAGGGTCTGGCCGGCGGACGGCGCGAACGAGATGGACTGGGTGCCCTCGATGAAGATGCCGTTGCCGTAAGCCGAGCCTGCACTGCCACCCAGCGTGCTGGAGCTGGTGGTGAATTCGAACGTGCCGGCGGCATAGCGATTGGCCGGGCCCTCATCGACATTCGTGGGGAATGCGCCGGCGGTCGTGCTGTAGAGCCCCGAGCCGATGAACGAGATCGCGCCGTTGTCGCTGTTGGTGCCGAGGTCGGTGTTCTGGGAGCCGTCACCTTGGTTGTAGATCTCCATCGACGCGTCGTAGCCCCAGGCAACGATCGCGTAGGTGCCGGTGTTCAACGCAATGGGCGTGCCAGCGTGACGAACCGGTCGCTGCCCATCTGGTTGCCGGCGGTGCCGGAGATCGTTTCGAGCTGCCCGATGAGTGCCTCGGTCGAGACGTTGTAAATCCCAACCGTGATCGACGCCGCCATCGTGGCCTGGCCGTCGTCGAACGCGCCGAGATCATAGACGGTGACCGCGGTGTTGACGGTGAACTCCATCCCCAGCGAGCCGCTGAAGTTCTGGTTTCCGTTCAGTCCGCTTTCGTTTTCATAGGCGACGGGCAGGCCGGCGGCGCCGGCGGCAACCGTCCCGGCGGCGAGTGAACCGGCCTCGATCGTCAGGGAGCCGCCTTGCTCCACGAAAACGTCGCCGCCGGCACCCAGTCCGCCGCCTCCGCCGCCACCGTTCAGGTGAGTTCCGAGTCCGCCCGAGCCGCCGCCGAACCCGCCAGTGCCGCCGGTTGCATTATTGTTGACGTAACCGGCGCGCCGCCGCCGCCGAACCCGCCCGCGCCGCCAGATGTCGTTGTGGTGGCGGAGTCTCCGTCAGCGCCGCCGCCGCCGCCGAACGCACCGGAGCCGCCGCTGCCGGTGGTAGGATGAGTACCACTGCCCCCGGTGTACCCGCTGACACCGGGCACGCCGCTGCCGCCCCCACCACCGTAGCTGAAGGTCCCACCGCCGCCATTCGTTCCCAGGCCGCCGCCGCCACCGCGGCCGTAGCGGCCGCCGCCCGTGGCCGCATACCCTCCGGCGCCGCCTTTTGCCGCGTCACTGGAGAACTGCACGCCGTACAGCGTGACGCTGGCGTTCTTGCCGACGAACACAGCGCCGCCGAGCCCGGCGCCGCCACCCCCGGCGGCAGTTCCGCCGCTGCCCCCGGCGCCGCCCTGCGCGACCATGTTGCCGAGCGTGAGATCGTTCAGCGTCAGTGTGCCGGAATAGGCGAAGAAGCCGCGGTATTGCCCGTTGCCGCTGATCGTGTTCCCGCCGCCGTTGACCGTGAGCGACGACCCCGTCAGCAGGGCCACCGCCTGCATGTCGCTGGTCAGGGTGAACCCGGAACTCAGCGCGATCGTGTAGGCCACGCCGGCGCCGGCGTTGCTCCCGCCGTTCTCGATCGACACCAGGCCCGCGTCGAGCGCGGCCTCGGTGCCGACCGTGAAGCTGCTCGTGATCGTGGAGGAGGTGAACTCGAACGTGCCGGCGGCGTACCGATCGGCTGGACCGGCATCGATGCCGGTGGGGAAGGCGCCGGCCGTCCCATAACGCCCGCTATCGACGAACGCGATGGCGCCGCTGTCGCTGTTCGTGGTGATCAGGGAACTGCCGGCGGACCCTGGATTGTATTCCTCCAACGCCGAGTCGTAGCCCCATGCAACGACCGAGTACGTCGTGCCGGCGTTCAGCACCAACGGCGTGGCAAGCGTCTCGAACCGGCTGCCGTCGATCTCGGTGCGGGCCGTGCCGGAAATCGTTTCGAGCTGGCCAATGAGTTGCTGCGTCGCGACATCGTAGATCCCGACGGTGATCGACGCGGCCATGTCGGTCTGGCCGTTGTTGAACGCACCGAGGTCGTCAATGGTGATTTGGCGCTCGACGGTGAAATCCATGCCGAGGGAGCCGGCGTAGTTCTGGGTCCCGACAAGGCTCGCGGAATTGTCGAAGGCGACTGTCGGGTTGGACGGCATCGCAGATTCCCCCTTCGCGCGGCGCGACCGGAACAAGCGCTTGCGCGAAGCGGCTTGCCTTCGACGGATGGTCTGCCTGCCAGGCCGCGGTGCGGCGATGCTGCCGGCCGAACGGGCAACGAACAGTCCGAGCAAGCCTGGCGCGGACCGTAGCGGGAACGTAGCGCGAAGGCACTCAGGTCCGGAAGCCGCAGCCGGTTGAATCTGCTACATAACGGCAGCCGCGCGCAGCATTCGGGCCGCTTCGCTCGATCGGTCGGCACGGCTTGGGCAGGGCGGTTGGAACGCGACACACGACTGAATGCGCCCTTGCACAATTTATACATAATGGCCAATTATGAGCAACATGGAAAATCAGCCGAAGGGAACGCCGAGCGACCGACTCCTGGGCCCGCTGCGTCAGGCTTTTTTCGATTTCGGCTACGAGCAACCGACGATGGGGGTGCTCGCGACGTCCTGCGGCGTCACCCGGCGGACGCTGTACAACCACTTCAGCAACAAGGAGGAGGCGTTCCGCGCCATGCTCCGCTGGCGGCACGGCATCGAGATCGCGGCAGGGCTTGCCGCGGGCCAGCGCGTGCTCGCGGCCGGCGGAAGCCCGCTGGATGCCGTCGTAACGGTCATGGACGTGCGCTATGCCGAGGCGCGGCGCGATCTGGAGGGGTCGCCGCACGCGGTGGAGATCAACTACACCGCGTTTCGCCGCTGCCGCGATGTGATGTCGCACTCCGCCGCGGTGTTCCAGGACCGGCTGGCCGAGTTGCTGGCGGACCTGGCTGTGCGGGACCTGGTGCGGCTGCGTCCGGGCGTGACGCCGGCGGCGCTGTCGCAGTACCTGTGCGATGGCGCGCGCGGCGTGAACCAGACACTGCCCCCACAGCCCCCGGGCACTTTGCCGGAACGCTACCGGGCGATGTTCACGGCGATCCTGTTCGGCTGCTGCGATTGACGCAGGGGCCGCGCGAAGCGGCTATAGTCCCGCTCCCAGCCCTGGCGGTACGGTGTTTGGGCGAGGTCGGCCTGTCCGGCGAAATCCGCCAGGTGCCGCAGGCCGACGCGCGGCTGAAGGAAGCGGCCAGGCTCGGCTTCGGTGTGGGCGCCCTGCCGCGGCGGATCGCTCGCGGCAGGGCCGCGTGGTGCTCGCGCCGGACGGACCGCGGCGGTATTATGTAGCATCGACCACCGCAAGATACGCGCCGCTGCCCCGACAATCGCATGCCATATGTCGATGCCGCAACGAGACACCTTCCTCATCGTGGGCCTGCGCCGTAAGCGGGCGAGATCGCGGCGACGGAACAGCGGCTTGCCCCGGTCCGGGAGTCGCTCGCCCAGGTCGATGCGCCGATCCGGCTGTTCGAGGGCAGCAACCCGGAACTGATCCCGGCCATTCGCCCGACGCCACGCTGTCTGTTCTTCCGGCATGGCGAGCAACAGCGCCTATGCGTCGCGGCGTTGCGGGAGGCCAGCAAGCCGCTGCCGACGCGGCTGGTCACGGATTACGTCATGCTGGCCAAGGGGCTGCCCAGCGGCAACGCAGCGGTCCGGGAGAAGGTCACCCAACAGACGCGGACGGCGCTGGTCCGGCTGGAAAAGCGCGGGACCGTGCGGCGGATAGTGTGCGAGCCGACAGCTTGGCAGGAATTGGTGGATGTCGAGAAACATCGAATCGAGTCGCGTCAATAGGGAACATAATTAGAACTTGCGAATCCGAGCCCGCGCGCTAATATGCCCCCCAGGTGCCTAAGGAGGTGGCGCATGGCGGTTGCGGCAAGATACGCGGTACACACGGCAAAGGCGCTGGAGACCATCGTCTGGCTGGCAAATGCCAACCCTGGGATTGACATTTATCATGTCGTCAAGGGGGCGTTTTACGCGGATAAATACCACCTCAACAAGTACGGGCGTCCCATTTCCGGCGACGATTATCAGGCGGACACCTATGGGCCGTTGGGGCAAAGTGTGTACCGCCTGCTCAATGGAGATCCCATTGAGATGCTTGCCCTTGGGGGGAATGGGCCGTTGCCTTTTGCGGTGGGAGACCGTTGGCAAGTAACAGCCGATAGGGAGGCAAATGGCCGCCTTCTCTCTGCAAGCGACGTAGAAGCGCTGACGTATGCGATTGGGTTTGTACGAAACCTCTCTTTTGACGATCTCGTAAGGCTAACCCATGAAGAGGGGGCGTATATCGCGGCAGATGGTGGTCGGATGAGGTATGAAGACCTTCTGGACGAAGATGACCCACGACGCAAGGAGAAGGCCGACGATTTGGCAGAAACCGCCAGGTTTGCGGTGTTCTAGGCCGTGTTGCGGCCGGGAATTGTCATCGAGATATTCGACGATCGTACCGAACCGCCGAAGCCAAAGTGGCATATCTGCATATGCGAGCGACGCTATCTTTTCCTGAGAGTGAATTCTAGTATTCTCTGACGCCCGGCGCATCTTTTGACGGTAGAAGACAATGATTTTCTTGACCATGACAGTTACGTGGAACTGCGTCAGCTATTTCATTTCGGACCGAATGCCGTGGGCGTGGCAATGCGCGCCGAAAAGAATCCAATTGGGCTGCTAACCAAAGACGAAGCGCGCAAATTGGCGATCGCCGTGCGGAAGGCGGCGACAATCTCCGAAGAGCTTCAGAATGTGGTCTGGCACAATCTAACATCATCAATCTATTAATGGCGGTCTATGCGGTGCGCCGCACTCACCGCTGCGCGCGCTGCCAGTACCCGCACCAGTCCACCGAGGTCGGCGCGCGCATGGCCAGCCCGGACACGGCCATGACCTGATGCCCGTTGTCCATCCGTCGATGATCCTCGCGCCAAGCCGACTCCTGTGCATACCGGACCAGATACGGCCCCGCGACGTGGTGATGATGGCCAAGCTCGGCCCGGCGCATGCGGGAGAAGAAGCTTTCGGCGCCGTTCCTGTACACCCCGGTCCTGGTGCTGTACAGTTGGCTATGGTCGATCCGGGACACGTCATACCGGGCATGCAGATCGTTCCATGACCCGGCTTCGTCAGCCATGATGCGCGTGCCCTTGACGACGCTGCGGCCGATCCACCCCAGCGCGGCCGACCCGGACTTGAACATGGGCGGCAGGGTGGAACCACCACGCTCGCCGACCACGACCACGACCTGCCGCTTGCCGATCTGGTTCTTCGCCAGCCGGCGGTCCCGGCGGGTTCGGGAAGCAAAAAAACACGCTGACCAGCGTCGCCACTGCCACGCGCCACCACGTCGGCGCTACTCATCCACCCTCCTTCGTTCGGGGCGGAACGCCGGAAGCGAGGCACAAACGTTCCGTGGATTGTAGGTAGGCGAACGATCGGCGCCGTGGGAGGGCCGTTCCCTTCCCGTTCTGCTGGCGGCTGCTACACAATACCGGACCGCGGCTGGAGGAAATCGGTCAAATCGCCGATCCAGTGGCGCGCTTCGCCGCGGATTCCACGCGAAAAAGCTGATCGCCCAACGACCCGCCTACTTCCCCCCGAACGCCACCGTCCGCCCGTCCGTGTAGATCAGCGACCCCATGCCGGAGATGCACACGATTCCCCGGTCCGCGATCACCCCCAGCAACACCCGGCTGTGCGTCTGGATCTTCAACCCCGGATACAGCCACACCGTGTTCCCGTCGGTGTCGATCCCCCAGATCGAGCCGTCCCCCGCCGGCCAAACCGGCATCTGGTTGTTCCCCAGCCAGACGCTCAGCCCCTTCCCCGGAACCGGACTGAAAATCCCCGCCGAGTTCCCCGAAATGAAGAACCCCGAGGCGCCACGCTTGGGATTGACCTTGCTCGCATTCGCCCATGCAGGCGTGCCGTCGTTGTAATGCCCCAGGTCGGCGAACTTGATCTCGCACCCCGGCGGCTTCGTCCGCTTCCGGATGGCGTCGAAATCGGACAGCAGCGCGATCGCCCCCTGCGCATCCGACACGTACTGGCTGTTCGGATACGCGGCCACGAAATCCTGCAGATCCTTGATGGAGAACGCCTGGATATTAAAGAACGCCGTCTGGTCCGGCGTCTGCGCCGCGTGGCTCGGGACGCTGGCCGCGGTCTGCATGGCAACGCCCCCAAGGGCCGCAACGGCCAAACGCAGCAGGAACCCGGCCTGCACCGGGGTTGGCAACGGCTTATGCGACATGACGGACTCTCGTTCGGAGTGTTGCTGATCTGGACGCTCCAGCGAACCTATGCACAACCGAACCGATTTGCCAACGTCACGGCAGGCACGCTGCTCGTGCCGGGTCGGTCAACTGCGCCAGGTTTTGTGGCACCGACCGAGCCGCCCCGCCGACTGAACACAGCGCTCGCGGTTCGCGCATGGCGTTCGTCGGGGGACACCTTGCCGGGGATACCGGCCAGAACATCGGCGCGCCCGAGCAGGGCAATCGGGTGAACAGGGGAAAGGCCGGGGCTTTCAGCCCCGGACCCCGACCAAGGGGCGCTGCCCCTTGGATCCCCGCCAAGGGCATTGCCCTTGGGACCCTTTACTTCGCTGGATGTTGGGGAGGGGGCACAGGGCCGGAGGACCACGCGTCGCCAAC
>DASXFW010000147.1:0-15842 GCA_036489395.1 Acetobacteraceae bacterium
GGAGGGGTGGGGGAGGTTGAGGGTGGGGGGGCGTGGGCGAGTTGGCACTGGGCGGCGGCGGCTGACTTGCCAAGGACGAAATGGCAGCGCGCGTCCATGCGTCATCCCCACGAAAGTGGCCATACCGCCGCGGAAAGGCCCTTCCGTTGGAACCGATTGCTTCCTGATCTACGTATGGAATCGGAACGATGGGTTCGGCATCACGTTGTCGGAAAGCTCCGTCATTATCTCGCCCACCTTCTTCGCAAACAGCAGGGTAACAGGGAGACGCGCGATACCGTCACTAGAGTTCCAATTCATCTTGGATAGTGTGAGTATTTCCCTGGATCGTGCCTCGATGTCCGTAGGGCCTGCTGATCCGATCTGGATCGGAGCTGGAATATGGGCCCCCGGAAACTCGTCCCACCATGGCACATATCCGCTAGTGAACAGATACGACTCGCCTCCGACCTCGCAGAGAGTGCCGCGCCAGGGTTCTTCCGTGCCCTTCCGGACCAGACGGAAGGGCGTCTGCCTCAGCCACACGAGATCGCAGGCTGGTACGACGCCCTTCGTTCCTTCGCGAAAACCCTCCTCTTCCTCCGGTTGGTACATCGATGTCTTGTGGACGACGACGCGTTTCGGCCTCATGCCCGTTCGCAGTTCGTAGCCGTGCAGGATGTCTCGCATCATTGCGAGCGCCTGGGCCTTATTCAGATACGGCTGGCGGTCTCTCCGCTGGTCGTGGTCGATGTGGGCCCCCTTTAGGCAAAAGGGTTCATGGTCCGACGAGAATGCTTGCGCCACGCTTGCATAGACGAGATGGCCGCCGCGCTTTTTGAGGTGATGGAAAGATACCCCAATGAAGCAGACCCCATCCGGTAGATCAGCCGGACGCCATGGCAGGCCGCCTGCCTTGTAGTAGAGCGCCGTCGCGAAATTCCACATTCGCGTGGCTTGGCTGTGGCCAGTGTCTTCCGCTCGGTCGATTGTGCTGCGTCGCAGCACCTGAATTGGCACCGCATTATCGTACTTATGCACTTTCGCCTTGAGTGCGCGGTAGAACGAGCGAAAAAGCAGGTCTTCGGCGGTCGTGCGCAGCGCCTCCGCCTCCGCAAGTTCTTCCTCCGTAGGGGCGAACAGGTCGGCCTGAAGGCTTTCCTCCTCGCGCTTAAGAATTTCCAAGGCCTTCCGCTCCTGCGCTGAGAGCTCTGGGTTTTGGACGCGCAGATCGCCCAGAGGATCCGGTATGCACACAACAATGCAGTCGGGGCGGATGTCGCCGAACATACTGCTGATCGGACCCTCGAAGAGCTCCACCAACGCATCGAATTCGGCGGCCTTCATGTGCTCGCGGAACAACCGATCATATTGGGGCTTGTCAATTGTCCTGACAAACTGAGGGTCAATTTCGAACTTTGATCCGAGTGCCTTCTCGCACCCGGGCCAGTCACGGAAACGTCGCGCGTTGCGCTCGCGGGCCGGTCGGAAGGCCGCCAGCGTCGCGATCCATGCATGCGCGGCGCTTACCTCATCGACTAGCCCGACCAAGCCCACGCGCACGGTCCGCATTCCCCGGTGGTCCGCGGGACCGTTCGCTGCCAGCGCCCGACGGGGATCGAAATCCCGTTGCCCATTGCTAAACCGCAGCTCGGGCTCAGGCAGACATTTGATCTTTATCGCCGTCGCCATCGATAAGTCCTTCTTCTGGAACGTCGAAGGAAATAAATGCGCCTTCGAGCAGGAGGTCCTCGACGGGCCCTTGCCCGAGGTTGACCACGGGAGAGCCTTGAGAGATGAACCTGGCCCAGAACGTGAAATCGCTCTCGACACTTTGGTTACGATCGTACTTCATTCGGCGCGCGGCTTTTGCCGTCCTGGCGTAGCCAGGAAGTGGCGTCTGCGCGTCCGGCCCGGTGAACATATAAAACGGCTTTACCCGGACTCCCCACAATGATCCGAGACGCGCAATATCGTAGGTAATGCCCTCGTTCTCGAACCACACGCGCGGTCGTTCTCCACGCTGCTTCACGACCTCCCGCTCTACCCCGCGCCGTGCCGGCGTGTCATAGATCAGAAGAAGAGGTCCACGTTCGCCGAAAAAGTATGCACGCCTATCCGTACGCCTATCGGTTTCGATCATCAGGCCGCGGTTGTGTAGACGCCGCAGCTGGCCTTCGAAGTGCTTCCGAAGAAGCCACGACAAAACTCGAGCCAGGTCGGGATCGGCCTCGATCTCCCCCCTCGGTGTTTCACGGACCGTAGCCTCCATCATAACGGGTTCGAGTACCACATGCAGCAGTGCGGCCGGTGCAAACGACCAAAGTTCACCTCCCCGCACCAAGGCAGTGCCAATCTCGTTCAACGGCACTTGGCGTGAAATTGCCTCAAGCGTGCCAGACACCGCCGTCCTTGAAACCAGCGCGGGCAACGACGCGAATGGCATCAGGTTCACGATATAAGTACCGATTGGCCGCGTATCGCGGGCTACCAAGGACGATTTACCTGACGCCCTAGGCTGATAGATTTCGGCCCGAAAGTCCTCGCTTCCCGGAGGTACGCTGAAAACCGCCGTGCCGTCACCTTCTCTTGCCAAACTGAGTACGTCGGACAAGCCAGTCCCGGCCCGCTCCATGAGCCTCATACCAAAGAAGACATCGCAGAGGGCGCGATTACGCGGGGAGGTAAACTCGCGGACCGGATCGAATTGGCCGCGGGCATCCATTTGAAGTTCGTCGGCTACCCCTTCCGGCAGGCGTCCCGGGTTTAGGAAGATTATTCCGTTGTTCGTCTGTGCCTCGATCGTCGCAGCGCGGACGTCAGCGTAGTCGCGATGAACGAGGAGGTTGACGCAGAGCTCGACGAGCGCTCGCTCGGGGTAGGCTCGCCGTTCTTCATGACGGTCCCGAACCTTAACCTTGAGGGTAGGATTCACATCCTTCTGTTCGGCCCACTCCAGCAGGTCATTCCGCTGCTGGAGCAAATTTCCGCTGATGACCTTGCGCTTCTTTGCATTTATAGTCGCCGTCACAACGGCATGTCGTAGAAGCGGGAATCGTTGCGGCTCGCGGCCGAAAAGCAAAACCGCAGCGATGCTCGGACGTTCAACGCCGCCGTCGTAAACCAGGAGGCCGAGTTCCCGAAGGAAAGCCTTCAGTGTTGCGGCAGACGGCTCGCGAAGTCCAAGCTTCTTTGAGTATGCGTGGGCCGTATGCAAAGCGAGGTCCAGATCGAGATCAGCGACTGTCGCGTCTTCCATCGGTCGATCGTCGAAATCCAGGCGGCCGACAGCCGGCGGCGCGCCCAGAGTTCTCTGTTGGCGTACCAGCTTTTTGTCCAAATCGGCGAACAGTTCGTCGAATCCGTCAATGTCGCAGAGTTTGAAGTTGCTCCCCAGGCGTTGTCGAAGCGCTTCGACATTGGGATGCAGATCCCCGCCAACGTGGCACCAGAAGACACCTTTCTTGAAAGCGAGGTCGCCGCCCTCCCCTAGTAGGCTCTTCATTATCGAAGGTTCTGCGCCGCGGTATCCGACAACAATCAGCGGCGTCGATTGCAACAACGGCAACAATATCCCGACCAGCTTTGCGTCGAGTTGCTGGACCTCTTCGGTCAGGTTCTTGTCGGTGTACTGCTCTGCCTTTCCGTGTAGCCAGACGATTTGAGCACGGTTGAAGATGTCGAACTCGCGAAAGTCGTCGGGTCCACGGTTGACCTCTGCGACGTGACGGAGATGAGGGCGCTTGTCGTTCAGCGCGCGTGGCAGACAGATATCGAAGTTCGTGGTTAGGATGGTGCCGATAAGACCGCGAAGTACGAGTTCGGAGAGATGGCGATATCCGAGGCCGATCTCTCCGTCGGGCGCTATGAGGTCAAGCAGAACTCTTTGCCGATACGCTTGGGGAGTCAGCAGGTGCTTGACCGCTAGCGGGAAATTCTCAGACAGCCTCCCGGGGTCTCGAATGAACCACGGCTGGTCGGCGAGCCACGCCAACCATTCAGACGTCTTGACCTGTTCGGGCAGTGCTTTTCCGTCGACGCGTTCGGCGTAATAGCGCCGCGCGATGCGTTTGACGCTCTCGTCGGCGAGCGGCACTCCAGAAGAGAACGACGCGCCGGCGCCCAATAAAACCGTTGGGCGGGCTTCGTTCTGGGGACTGAGAATCGACGCCAGTTCGCGGACGGTATCTGAGTGGGTCATGGCGGTCCTGACCTGATCCTAGTCGGCCATCGGGAACAATACACGAACCACAAGATACAGCGAGACAGAGGGGGGTAGCAATCAAAATATGGGGTCGCTGGAGTCTCGCTTGCGTAAATGGAGTCCAGATCAGTGGGCCGTTTCCCCTACGCTGATGCTTGGGGCGGATTTTGAGCGGCAATCCTCGCCATCCGAGCGGCCTTCTTGGGTGCAAAGCCATTGTCCGCGGCGAGGAGGTTCCGTCCTCTCTCCATCCGTTCCAGACAATCGGACTGGCTAGTCCAACTGTGGGCATCATGCCGTACCATCCAACACGGCCGGGAATGTGCAAGTCATCTAACTATGTTAGGTTATTTTTCTTGACAAACCCCGCCGCTTGCCGTATACCCCGCCGCTATGGGCGACCAACACACCGCTCCGGCCGAAGCCTATGCCCCCGATCCCGATCGGGCCGACCTGGATTCGCCCGACCTGATGCCAGCGTGGGTCGCCTATCTCCTCGCCATGGTCATCCTGTTGCTGATCGGGCATTCGCAGACAATTCGGCAGCGCCAACTCCGCCGGCTGGCCTTGGGGTCTGCCGGCCGTCCGGCTCAACCAAAGGATTCCGCGCAAACCCCAGCCGCCTCGATCGACAGCCAGCCGGACGACGTGACCGTCCGCATGCACCGCGGCACTGGCGCCGCGCCGAAGTGCCCGGAACTGCCCGGTGTGCTCAAGGCATTGTTTGACCGGCTTCAACAGAGCGACGGCGGCCCCTCCTTGTGGTCGCAGCTTGAAGAAGCACTCGGCATTGTCCCCCGTCGGATAGACGCGGACACCGCGGCCACGCCAACCGTGCCGGTGCTTTCACCGCATTGCGCCGCCAAAATCCGCCGTACTGCTCGAAGGCGGGCGCCCGGCGGCGCACAGCACGCAGTATCGTTCGCACCGTTGCGGCGGATATTCACCCACGCCAGCACTGGCCCGCCGACCGGGCCGCCTGCTGCCTCGGGCTACCAAATCCTTTTGCGTCTGACGAACGGGGCCGGCAACGGCTGGCCCCGCCGTCCTGATTCGCGCGCCGCCGCAGCCGCGCCCCGCCAGACGCGGTGCCAGGCGCCACCAACCCCCCTCGTGTCGTACCCGGCCTGTCCCCGCCACCCACGTCTGCGGCTCCCCCGCAGACGTGGGTGGCCGCCCTGCGCCGGCCATGACGCGGGGGGCGCGCGCGGCCGCGGCCACCCGCGCAGCCCGCCGCCAACCCTCGCAATTCCGCGACTTCGCCCCTATATCCCTGCCCAAGCCCCCCGCCGGTGCCCGCCGTCGCGCACATGTGATGGGCCCGCGTTGACTCTGCCCGGCCGGCCACTATAGTCCGCCCCCTTCGGCGCACCCCCTTCTCTGGGGGCAGCGTCGTTTGCCCGGTTTTCCCCCACCAGGGGCCAGCACACTCGCCCGGCCGCAACGCCGGGCCCGACCAGGAGTTACAAGGCGTGGCGCGTATTGCCGGCGTGAACATCCCGACCAACAAGCGAGTGACCATTGGCCTGCGGTATATCTATGGCATCGGCCCGACCAAGGCCGCCCAGATCTGCAGCAAGCTCAGCATCCCCGACGATCGCCGGGTCAACCAGCTCTCGGACGACGAGGTGCTGCGTATCCGCGAGCTGATCGACCGCGAATATCAGGTCGAGGGCGATCTGCGGCGTGAAGTCGCCATGAACATCAAGCGGCTGATGGACCTGGGCTGCTATCGCGGCCTGCGGCATCGCCGCGGCCTGCCGGTGCACGGCCAGCGCACCCACACCAATGCGCGCACGCGCAAGGGCAAGGCGGTGGCGATTGCCGGCAAGAAGAAGGTGACCAAGTAGGTCGCTTCGCCATCACCCGCTACTCAGGGGCGCTACCCAGGGTTTCGCCGCACCCGTTTCCGGGCCGGCATGAATTTGGAACAGGACCAAAATAGATGGCGAGAGCAGCCACCAACACCGCACGCCCCCGCCGGAAGGAACGCAAGAACATCACGTCGGGTGTCGCCCACGTGGCGGCGACGTTCAACAATACCGTGATCACCATCACCGACGCGCAGGGCAACGCGATCGCCTGGTCGTCGGCCGGCAGCCAGGGCTTCAAGGGCAGCCGCAAATCGACTCCCTACGCGGCGCAGGTCGCCGCCGAGGATGCGGGGAAGAAGGCGCGCGAGCACGGGATGGAGACGCTGGAAATCGAAGTGAGCGGACCCGGGTCGGGTCGCGAGAGCGCGCTACGGGCGCTCCAGGCGGTGGGCTTTTCGGTCACCGCCATCCGCGACATGACGCCGATTCCGCACAACGGCTGCCGGCCGCGCAAGCGCCGGCGCGTCTGATCCGATGCCGGTGCGGGACGGCGCCCGCGCCGGTCGCTGTACGCAGCACATGAACCGCGCCGCCGCGCGGTTCGAAAGGTTATTGAGACCATGGCCATACGGCAAAGCGCAGTCATTCAGCGAAACTGGCAGTCGCTGATCAAGCCGGAGAAGCTCGAGGTCGAGCCCGGCGCCGACCCCTCCCGCATGGCCACCATCGTTGCCGAACCGCTGGAGCGCGGCTTCGGCATGACGCTGGGCAATGCGATCCGCCGCATCCTGCTGTCGTCGCTGCAAGGCGCCGCGGTGACCGCGGTGCAGATCGACGGCGTGCTGCACGAATTCAGCAGCATCCCCGGCGTGCGGGAAGACGTGACGGATATCGTGCTGAACATCAAGCAGCTCGCGCTGCGCATGCACGGCGAGGGGCCGAAGCGCATGACGCTGACCGCCACCGGTCCGGGCGAAGTGCGCGCCGGCCAGATCCAGGCCGGCCACGACATCGACATCATGAACCCCGAGCTGGTCATCTGCACGCTGGACGACGGCGTGAAGCTGGGCATGGAGTTCACCGTCAACCTCGGCAAGGGCTACGTCCCGTCGATGGCCAACCGGCCGGAGGACGCGCCGATCGGGCTGATCCCGGTGGATGCGATCTACTCGCCGGTGCGCCGCGTGTCGTACCGTGTGGAGCCGACCCGCGTGGGTCAGGTGACCGACTACGACAAGCTGCTGCTGACGGTGGAGACCAACGGCGCGGTGACGCCGGAGGATTCGGTGGCGCTGGCCTCGCGCATCCTGCAGGACCAGTTGCAGCTCTTCATCAACTTCGAGGAGCCGCAGCAGATCCGCGCCGAGGAGCCGGAAGACAACCTGCCGTTCAACCGCAACCTGCTGCGCAAGGTGGACGAGCTGGAGCTGTCGGTGCGGTCGGCGAACTGCCTGAAGAACGATAACATTGTCTATATCGGCGACCTGGTGCAGAAGTCCGAGCAGGAGATGCTGCGCACGCCGAACTTCGGGCGGAAGTCGCTGAACGAGATCAAGGAAGTGCTGACGTCGATGGGGCTTTCTCTCGGCATGACGGTGCCGGGCTGGCCGCCGGAGAATATCGAGGACCTGGCGAAGCGGCTGGAAGAGCCGTTCTAACGCGGGCCGGAAGGGGATCGAACCATGCGTCACGGGGTTGCCGGGCGGAAGCTCAACGTCACGTCCAGTCATCGCCAGGCCATGTTCCGCAACATGGCCGTGGCGCTGATCAAGCACGAACAAATCACGACGACTCTGCCGAAGGCGAAGGAGCTGCGCCCGGTGGCAGAGAAGCTGATCACGCTGGGCAAGAAGGGCGGGCTGGCCAACCAGCGCCTGGCCCACGCGAAACTGCGCGACGACACGATCGTCAACAAGCTGTTCGGTCCGTTGGCGGATCGTTATCGCGGCCGTGCCGGCGGGTACTGCCGCGTGCTGAAGGCCGGCGTGCGCTACGGCGACGCGGCGGACATGGCGGTGATCGAGCTGGTCGATCGCGACGTCGGCGCCAAGGGCCTGGACAGCGGCCCGGTGCAGACGCCGGAGGTTGAGGAAGAGCCCGGGATGGCCGCGTAAGGGTAACTCGCGCTCCACCCCACCGCGTCCCACGCAACAAGCACCACGTCCCCCCGTCATGGCGGGCTTCCACCCCCGCTCTTCCGGGCGCAGATGGCTGGGTCAAGCCCAGCCATGACCGGAGCGGTCGGTCAGCCGCCCAACCGGATCGCTGAAATTTGGTGGCCGATCGGCCCGCCGCCCCTCAGCGTGCGGCGGCGGTGGCTGAAGAAGCGCGACTCGTCGGTCAGTGTGTCGATGCCGATCGCGTCAATCGCGGCAACGCCGACCGCGGCGAGCCGCGCGGCACAATAGCCGGGCAGATCGAACTGCCAGCGTTGCTCGCGTTTGCCCGGTGCAAAGAACGCGGCGTCTGCGGCGTTGCGCGCCAGCACCTCGTCGCGCAGGTCGGCGCCGACTTCGTATGACTGTTGATGGATGCACGGCCCGATCGCAGCGGTTACGTTGCGCGCCCCGAGTTCGGCCATCGCCCCAAGCGTCGCCTCCAGCACGCCCGCGACCGCGCCGCGCCAGCCGGCATGGGCCGCGCCGACAACGCCCGCGTCCGCATCGGCGAACAACACCGGCACGCAATCGGCGGTGATGATGCCGAGCGCGAGTTCCGGCCGGTCCGTCACCATCGCGTCGGCACGGGGCCCTTCCCCGAGATGCCACGCTGCGGTGACGCGTACCACATCGGCGCCGTGCACCTGCATCAGGCCGAGCAGCGCGGCGGGCTCCGCGGCGATGGCGCGGGCGGCGCGGGCGCGGTTTTCCAGCACGGCGTCGCGCGCGTCCTGGCTCGACAGGCTGCAGTTCAGGCTGGCGTACGGGCCGCCGGAGACGCCACCGCGGCGAGTGAAGAACCCGTGCGGCACGCTCAGACGGTCAGAGCATATCGATTCGGCGGCGGCAGGCATGGTGTCGGGGTGATGGCGCAAGAACCGGGGTGGTGCAACCGTGCCGAATTGTTCGGAGGGGCAGGAGGAAGTGTCGTTCGTTGCCGGAGCGAGGTGTGCCTGGTCAACGGCTGGCATGGCTCCCTCCGGCCCTGGTCCGCTTTGCAGGCCAAGCCCAGCCCACGAGGCGAGGGGGAACCATGACTACCCTCCAACTACCCGGCGAAACTTTGCAGTGCTGCCGCTACACGCTGGATCACGGGCGGCCATCCATCGCGGTCCGCTCGAAACAAGCGCGCGGTCGGGTACCAGGGGCTGGTGTCGCGATGCTCCAGCCAGCGCCAGTCGGCGACCCGCGGCAGCAGCACCCAGACCGGCTTGCCCATCGCGCCGGCGAGATGGGCGACGGCGGTATCGACCGTGATCACGAGGTCCAGCTCGTGGATCACCGCCGCCGTATCGGCAAAATTCCGGAAGCGGCCGCCGATCGTGTGCAGCGCCGGACAGGCCGACACCGCGGCCGCATCGGTTGGCCGGATCTCGGTCTGCAGCGCGTAGAACGCGCCGGACGGCATCGCCCGCGTCAGTTCCAGCATCAGCGCGGCGGGGATCGATCGCATGTGGTCGTTCTGGTGCGTCGGATTGCCGGACCACGCGAGACCGATCCGCGGCCGCGGCGCCCCGCCGATCTCCGGCCCCCACACCTGCATGTGCTCTGCATCGGCAAACAGGTAGGGCACCGGAGCGGGCACGCTGTCCACGCGCGTGCCGAACACGCGCCCCAGGCTGACGGTCGGGCAGTGATACTGAAGCTGCGTGCCGAACGGCAGCTTGTCGAGCACCTCGACATACGGGGCGGCGGTACGGAACACCGGCGCCAGCGCCTCGAACGCGACGTGGATCAGCCGTGCCGGGCCGCGCGCCGCCACCATCGGCAGGTAGCGGAAGAACTGGATCGCGTCGCCGATCCCCTGCTCGTCATACAGCACGATGGTGCGGCCACGCAGGTCCTGGCCGTTCCAGTTCAGCTCCCATGGCAGCGCCAGCGCCTGCTTGCGCAGCGCCACCGTGAGCCGGCGGTGTTCGTATTCCTCCCAGCCCGCCGGGTAGTCGCCGGCACGCAACAGGGCGAGGCCGTAGGCCATGTGATGATACGGATCGCCGGGCAGCAGCGTCGCGCCCAGGCGGAAATGCTCCAGCGCGGCGGGATCGGCGTCGGCTTCCAACACCTCGCTCAGCAGCCCGTGCGCCAGACCCGCCCGTTCCGTGCTGTCGCCCGCCGCCGCCAGCAGCGCGGCGCCGATCGCCCGCGCCTCGGCAAGTTGGCCCAGCCGCAGCAGTACGCGGGCAAGCTGCATGCGCGGCGCCGGATCGGCGCGGTCCAGCGCGACTGCGCGGCGGGCGTGGATCAGCGCCTCCTCCGGCCGTCCGGCCAGCAGGCAGGCACGGGCGAGCGCGGTCACCGCCGGCACATGGCGCGGATGCGCCCGCAGCGTGCTCAGCAGCCGCGCCACCGCGTTGCCGTACAGGCCGTGGTCGATTTCGATGTCCGCCAGGCGGGTCGCTGCCTCGGCGTGGTCCGGGTGTTGCAGCAGCACGCTGCGCAGTTGGTCACCGGCGGCCTGGAACTCGCCCGCGGCGGTGTTGGCCGCGGCTGCTTGCAACAGCGCCTCGACGCTGACGCTCACCGCCGCCGGCGCGCCCGGGTCAACCCCGCGCGTTGGTCAACCGCTGGTCCCCACCGACGAGGGAAACGCATCATTGCACTCATCGCGCTGTAGTCGCCGTGCCGGAGCGCACGCGCCGCGTTTCTGTAGCCCGGCGCCGCAATTCAGCCAAGCGTAACGTCAACGGCTTCTTAACCGTCGAGCCGTATTCAGGCGTGCCGCCCACAGGCGCCTGAAAGCCGAGCCGATCATGCCGCACGATGCCATGCCGCAGCGGCACGTCCGCGTCGCCGCCGCCTATGCCGATCTGCAGGCGAATCGCTTCCGCCGCGCGGTGGAGCGCTGCGCCGCGCTGCTGGAACACGACCCGGACGACGCCGATGCGCTGCTGCTGGCGGGCCTGGCGTCCGGTGCGCTGGGCGAGGCAGAACATGCGGCGGCACAGCTTCAGCGCGTCGCCGCGGCGAGACCCGACGCGGCGCACCCGGTGTGCGATCTGGCCGCGCTGCTGCGGCGCATCGGCCAGCCGGCGCTGATCGAGCCGCAATTCCGTGCCGCCCTGCTCCTGGCGCCGCAGGACGCGCGGCTGAGCGCTGCGTTTGCCGACTTTCTGCACGAGGCGGGCCGTAGCTCCGAGGCGATACCGCTGCTCCAGGTGGCGGTGCGCCTGCAACCCGACGTGCAGGCGCCCCGCAACCTGCTGGCCATCGCCCTGGCCTCGGTCGGCCGCACCGCCGAGGCCATGGAGTGCTTGCGCAACGCGGTGACGCGCACCCCGGCGGAGGCGGCGATCTGGGCCAATCTCGGGCTGCTGCTCAAGGACGACGGCCGCTTCGACGAAGCGCTCGCGGCGTACGAACAGGCGGTGGCGCTGGCGCCGGACAATGCGCAGATCCGGGTAAACCGCGTTGTCGCCCTGCTGCGCGCCGGACGCTGGGCCGAGGCGTGGCCGGATTACGAGTGGCGGCTGACACTGGCGGGGGGCGCCTCGCCGTGGCTGCTGCCCATGCTGTCCGCCATGCCCGCGCTCGAGGGACGCACGGTCCTGGTGGAGCACGAGGACGGCTTCGGCGACACCCTGCATTTCGCTCGCTACCTGCCGCTGCTGGCGCGGCGCGGCGCCCATGTGGTGGCGCGAGTGCCGCGCGCGCTGCGCCGGGTGATGCAGACGGTGCCGGATGTCGCCGTGGTGCGGACGCTGGATGACCCGCTGCTGGAATACGATTACCGCTGTCCGATGTTCAGTCTGCCGCGAGTGTTCCAGACCACGCCGCAGACCATACCGGCGCCGATCCCCTATCTGTACGCGGACCCGATCGCGGCTGCCGGATGGGCGCGCCGGCTGCCGCGTGGACGGCCGCGCGTCGGGCTGGTGTGGGCCGGCCAGGCCAGACCGGGGTTGCCCGGCTTCGCCGCGCTCGACTCCCGCCGCAGCATGAGGCTGGAACAGATGGCTCCGCTCGCCGCGGTGCCACACGTAGCGTTCATTTCCCTGCAGCACGGGCCGGAGGCGGTCCAGGCGCGCACTCCGCCGGACGGGATGACCGTGTTCGACCCGATGGCGGATGTGGCGGACTTCGCCGATACCGCGGCGATCATCGCCAACCTGGATCTGGTGATCAGCGTGGATACCGCCGTGGTGCATCTCGCCGGTGCCCTGGGCAAGCCGGTGTATCTGCTCGATCGTTACGACCATTGCTGGCGGTGGCTGAGCGGGCGGGCGGACAGCCCGTGGTATCCGTCGATGCGCATCTTCCGTCAGCCGCAAATCGGCGACTGGGGGCCGCCGCTGCGCGATGCCACGGCGGCGCTGGCAACATTTGCCGCGGCGCTACGGGCGCATTCGCTGCGGCACGCGGTCGGTGTCGATCTCCTGAAAGTTCCAGAAACTGTCTAGCGCGATACGCAGCCGGTTCGGCTTTGGCGGGAGCCGCATGCCGTCCGGTGCGCTGACCGGCGCATGCGGCGCCAGCACCGTGCGCCAGAAATCCACCGACAGCACCTGATCGTCGAGCGAGGCGTATAGCTCCGGCTGGTCCGCCGCGCCGCGCCAGGCGATGCGGAACGGCAGCGCTGCCAGGGCATGCACGCGCTTGCCGAAATACGGCGCCTCATAGGCGACGCTGGAGTTGACCGTGAGCACCGCGGCGACCTCCGGCAGCGACATCAGGCGGTACAGATTGTCGCGCACTACGCCCGCTACGTTCGGCGCCGCGGAGGCCACGGCCAGCAGGCTATGTTCTGGCTCCTGCGGGTGCGGCTTCAGCAAGACCGCGGCGTAGCGCGCGCAGATCGCGTGGATTGCCGCGGCGTGCGGCAGTGCGTCGTAGAAGCGGCCATCGACGATCTGCGTGCAGTCGAGCGGACGCTGCCCGGCGACGATCAGCGTGCCGGCGGGGACCGCGGCTTCGGAAATGAGGTGGCACATCGCCTCGCGCAGGCCCGCGGTGACGATGACGTGGGATTCCGGCATGGCCGCATCGAGCAGCGCGGCCTGCGTGCCGGGATGCGAGGCGCGGGCGGCGAACAGCAGGTCGTCGAGGAAGCGCACGGGGTGCAGCCGCAGATCGATGTGCGGCACGTCCAGCGATTGCAGCAGGTGACGCAGGCAGGGGGGAAGTTCGTAACCGATGCAGAAGCGGTGGCGTAGGCGAGGGATGAGGTGCGCGTCGATCCCGGGCGATGGCGGAAGCTGGTGGTAAGCGGCGGCCCATTGGCGGTGCGCATCCTGCGGCGCGCGCGTTGTTTCCAGCCAGGCGCGGAGTTTGGGCAGGCCGGTGGCGGTGATCGCGTCGATCGGCAGGCCGCAGGCGAGGTGCGCCTGGCGCTTGATCGCGTCGAACAACCAGATCGTGGCGCGGTCCACTCCGCCGGGACGACCGGCGCCGTCGGGTCGCATCACGTCGCCGATGACGGTGACGCCTTCGATCATCGGCGGCGCGGAATGGGGGGCGGGTGGTGCATGTTGGTTGCCTGTCAGGCCGCCCTGTGTGGCGGCATGACGCCGAGGTTTAGTGCGGATTGGTTGACGAGGCGTTTATGGCGAGGTGGTAAGTCGCGTGGGCGCTGCGTGTACGGAGCGCCGAGACAATCGCTGGCCGGCCGGAGAGTGCGAAGTTGATTCGTACCGAGCGGAGAAATGCCAAGCGGAGAAATGCCAAGCGGAGAAATGATTGCCTCTCCTTCCGTCAGGCACGCCGCGAGCATGTCTCCTGAAAATATCCCTTGCCCTCGTTCCCGTTTTGTGCTTTACTCCCCCCATGTTCCTCAACCCAGCCAACCGGCCGCCGCCCCTGCCTCCCAGCCCGTCCCTCGGCCGGAACGCCACCACGCCCGCAAGGAGGCGGCGTCATCCCCGCCGAGGTGGCGGGATGTGCACACAAATGCGGAAACGCAAGTCATGTGACGCCGGCTCCGTGTTTGTCGCTTCGCTCCCCGCGACGGTAACGCTGCGCTAAGCCGCAGGCACCGCGGCGGCGGCGGTGTCCAGCAGGCGTGCGTAACGTTGCAGCAGCCAGACGCTGCGTTCGTAGAGCGCGGTGACGGCATAGACGGCGCGGTGGCTGTCGGCATTGCCCTCGGCCTGGTTCGCGGTCGCTTCGGTGCGGAGGCGTTCCACCAGGGCGCTGCGATCGGACGTCAGGCGCAGCAGCAGGTCGATGTCGTTGGGCGAGCGTGCCGCATCCTCGGCGATGAGCAGGATGGCGCCGAGGCCTTCGCGCACGGTGGTGACGAGCGGGTCGGGCGGGCGCGACGGCGTGCCGCGCAACCAGGCCGCCAGCTCGCCCAGGGTTTCATGCAATGCCCGCAGCGCTTCCTCGCGGCTGCGCAGGCGGGCGAGATACGTTGTTTGTTCCACTGACAGGCCGCCGGCCGTGACCAGGGCCAGGAGGTACTGGTCGATGTCGTCCAGCAGGAGCAGCGCGGCGCGGCCGACGGGGTCGGGCGCCGGGTCCGCTGCCGTGGGGCCGCACAGGCGGGACCACAGCATGCCGGCGACATGTTCGTGCTCGCGTTCCGCGAGCGTCAGCGCGGTGGCCGGATCGGCCAGCGCCTCGTGCGCGAGGAAGATCGGCGTGGCGCGATCCTGCTGCGGTGGCGGGTCCGCAGCGCACGCGAGCAGGCGACGGCCGGAGCTGCGCGCGCGCTCGATCTGCAGCAGGCGCGTGACGTTCACCGGCAGGAGGATGCAGTGCAGCGCGAGCACGGGGAGCAGGTGGGAAACGGCGGCGTAGAAGATGAAGGCGACGTTGCTGGCGAGCGCGGTCAGCCGCAGCCGGCGCATCGAGTGCATGCAGAACGTGGCGAGGACGAAGGCGGAGGCGACATAGCCCGATGCGTCCTTGTCCCACCCGGGCACGGACGGGATGCGTGCCAAGGCCAGAAGATGCTGCATGCGGTCCTTTGCTGATGCGCAGTTTGCAGGGCGGACAGTGGCATTTTTCCGTGGTGGGGTCACGTGGTTTGGGGCAGGAGGGGTATTGGAGGGTGCGGTTGCGCTCGACCCGGGGCGGACCATAGGGTTGGCCTGCCCACTGCACGCAACCTCCGGCGGATTGTCGCCAGGCCGTCTTTTCCCACCGGGGCATGAAAGAGCTTGTCCGCCGACATGGCGATTCGGCTACAGAAGGCGTTGGGGGTTTCAATGGAAACATTGATGCGAATGCAGAACAGTTTCGCCATTGCGCAGGCGCAGGAGAGGGCGACCGAGGCTGCGCACTACGATCCGACGGCTTGAGCGAATGCGCAAGGGGAATACGGTGGCAGGAAGCCTTACAGACTCGGCGGGTCAATCGGCGTTAGAGACACTTCCAGAATACAACGCGCGAATTGACGAAGCCCTCGGGCTGAACATAGATGCCGTTGAGGCCATGGATAATACCAGGCGGTGTAAGTTTTGACGTACGGCTGCACGGCACGTCCCCTTGTGTCATGACCGGGCCATGACACAAGAGTCAGGATTTTCGGCCCTTGGTATAACTTGGCAGATTGGCTCCTTCGGCAGCAGCAAACCACGATATCCCGGCAGATCACGGGTGCACCAGCTCACTCATCCCCTCATTCCGCGCCCGACAGGAACTGGGCAAACATGCGGCTGCTGACCAGCATTTCCGCGAACCGTTGGATCAGCGGCTGTAGCCGATGCTCCGGCATGTTGGGGATCAATTCGTAGAGCATGCACCCCT
>DASXFW010000149.1:0-8751 GCA_036489395.1 Acetobacteraceae bacterium
CGGATCGGCGATGCCGGCCGCATCCGCGAACCCCGCCACGGCCTCGGCATGCGGCGCCAGCGGATCAAGCCGCGGCCAGTCCCGCACGTCGCCGGGATCGCCGCCAAACGCCGCGTTCACCCACCCCAGCGCCTCGACCAGGACCATCCGGACGTCGCGCGCGACCTCAGCAACCTCGCCCAGTTGCTGCAAGCCACCAACCGGCTCGGCGAGGCGGAACCGCTGATGTGCCGCGCGCTCGCCATCGACGAGGCAAGCCTCGGCGAGGACCATCCGGACGTCGCGATCGACCTCAACAACCTCGCCCGGTTGCTGCAAGCCACCAACCGGCTCGGCGAGGCGGAACCGCTGATGCGCCGCGCGCTGGCGATCTTCCTCGCGTTCCAGCGCGACACCGGCCACACCCACCCGCACCGCGACGTGGTGATCGCGAACTACCGCCGCCTGCTCGCGGCGATGCGCAGGAGCGAGGCAGAGACCGACGCGGCGCTGTGGCGGGAGGCGGGGGTGCCACCGTGACGACGGATTGCTGCCCGAATGGCGGTACGCCGCAGCACTGGCGCAGCGCGGCGTTCAGCGCCATATCCCTATAGGAGTTGCCCCCAACGGTGCAAGGGAGTCGCATGTTCAGCTTGTTTCGTCACCGTCCCGTGCCTGCTGCGAGCAGTCCGCGCCTTCGTCGTGCCACACGGAGCTGGCGCGAGAACGTCCTCGACTACCTCCACGGCGCCGGCACCGTTATCGATCCGCTGCCGATCGCGGATGATAGCCGTGCCGCATTTCGCCCCAGCGACCGCGATGCCCTGGCGTCGGATTGGCGGGCCATTGGTCAGGACATGCGACAAGCGACGCAATCAACGCATGCCGCCCCATCGGTGAGGTCTCGAACGAGCGATGCCACGGCCACCATCCCCGACGGACCAGCCAACCAACGCAAGTCCAGCCGGCACTCCAGTCAGCGTAGCACCGTCGACGCAATCTGAGCGTTTTGGCCAACCGCCTCGCACGCCGGCGATCGAGATTCTCAGTCGTCCGCCATCCGTCTTCATCGTCATCGACCAGGCAGGGCCAGCGCCGCTCCCTTCCGCAGCCGCACTGCGCGAGTACGCAGCTGTCGACCCTACACTGCCCGACAGGATCGCCGACCAGTTCGTTGCGCAGGGCAGGCACCGGATGGAACTCGAGGCGTTGGCTACAAGCGGCAGTGAGCGCCGCCAGAATCTGGGCCAGATACTGACATTCCTGCTCGCAGCGCTCGGCCTCGGCCTGTCCGCACTCGTTGGCATTCTTGGCAGCCCGGTTGTTGCATCCGTTATCGCCGTCGTCTCGGTCGGTGGACCAGCCGCCGCATTCGTCCTCGCCCGGACCTTGGGCCACCGAACGAGCGATGCGGGGAGCTCTCATGATCGGTAGCGCATCGGACGGTCGAAGGTGGATGGAACTGTGAGCGACACCTCCGCGACGCCGGGCGCGTTCCGTATATACGTCTCCGCTGTATCCAGCGAATTCCGCTCGGAGCATGAGGCCGTCGTGTATGACCTGGTCGCGGCTGGTTTGGAAGTTACGCTTCAAGACCGGTTTCGCCACTCGGGCGATGGCGCCACGTTGCTGCAGCGGCTTAACGATGCCATACGCAGCTGCCGCGCCGCGATATTTCTGATCGGACGACAAAGCGGCGCCAGTCCTCGCGACGAGGAAGCTGCACCCTTTTTGGAGCTATTGCCTGCTGGTCTGCGGCGTGCGTCGTACGCGCATTGGGAGTTCATCTTCGCGCGGCATTACGGCTTGCAGGTATCGCTCTATCGAGCGAACAACGGTCGCGACGGTATGGGTCGCACCGTTGCGCAGACCGCCGACGACGCGGCCCTGCAAGCGGGCTTCGTTCGCTACATCGAAAGCCAGGGCTTTCAGTATTCGGTCTTCAGTAACCCCGATGAACTGCGGTGGACGATCCTGATGAGGGCGTCTCCGTTCTACAAACCCGTGGCATTGCCCTATTCGAGTCTCGGTTCCGCATTCATTGGTCGCGATGAGTTGCTTCCCCAATTCGAGAATATCCTCGCCACACAGCGTGATGCCGATCGCACGGCAGTGGTGTTGCGCGGAATGGCTGGAACCGGCAAGACTCGCGCGGCCGTCGAATATGCCTGGACACACCGCGACGACTACACTGCGCTGTTGTTCGCTTCCGCCCAGTCGGCGGAATATCTGCAGCGCGACCTGGCTGGATTGTCCGCCGCGCTGAAGCTTCCGGAACGTTTTGCGTCCGACGAGTGGCAGCGCTGCGAGGCGGTGTTGCGTTGGCTGACCGCCCACCCCCGCTGGCTGATCATCCTCGATGGCGCCGATTCGCCAGCCGCCTTGGAGGCAGTAAGCCACGTTCTTCCTCGGATGTCCGGTGGCGACATTCTGGTGACGAGCCGGCTTGCCGAGACCGTTGCAAAGGCGGCATGGTTCCAAGTCAACGCTCTGCCGCGACACAATGCCGCCGCATTCCTCCTTACCGAAACCGAGGCTGGCCGGGAGAAGGCCGCGGACGACGCTGCACAGGCGCAAGAACTGGCTGCCGAGTTGGATGATCTGCCGCTTGCGCTGACTTTGGCTGCGGCACTGATCCGAAGCGAGAACTTAAGTATATCCCGATATCGCGAGATGCTGAAAGACACCGGTGCGCGCGAGCAACGGCCGGCAGATCGTGGTGTCCGTGAACCTCCACGTTCGTTGGCCGACGCCTGTCGCCGAGCAATGGCAGAGCTAACTGCGCATGGGCGGCATTTGTTGGAAAGTCTGGCATTCCTGGCGCCTGATCCCGTGCCGGAATGGTTGCTGGATGTCGCCGCCCCGGGCGCCAGCGACCAGGACGCACGAAACGCACTGGCCGAGCTTGCTGCCGTTTCCCTGCTCGTTCGTGACCCGGCGCAGCAAGGGTTCAGGGTTCATCCGGTGGTGCAGGAGGTTGTCCGCCAGACCTTGGCTGCATCCGACACGATCGAACTGCGCCTGCGCCAAACACTCGCATGGATTGGTGCCGGTTTCGTTGGTGATCCATGGGATATTCGCAGTTGGATGCGCCTCGATCCGCTGACGCCGCATGCTGAGGCGGTGGTGCGTCATGCCGATGCCGCGGGGCTCGGCGCATCGGCCACGAACCTGATGGGCACCCTCGCCGTGCAGTTCCACGCCAAGGCTCTCTACGCTCGTGCGGAACCGCTGATGCGTCGTGTGCTGGCGATCGACGAAGCTGATGTCGGCAGCGATCATCCCCGCGTTGCGCGCGCCCTCAACAATCTTGCCACCCTGCTGCGGGAGACGAACCGACCTGGTGAGGCAGAGCCGTTACTGCGCCGCGCCCTCTACATTGACGAAGCAAGTTTCGGCAAGGACCATCCGGACGTTGCGGCCGACCTTAACAACCTTGCCACGTTGCTGCAGGACACTAATCGGTTCGGTGAAGCGGAGCCGCTGCTGCGCCGCGCGCTGGCCATCGACGAGGCAACTCTCGGCAAGCACCATCCGGACATCGCGATCCGCCTCAACAACCTCGCCACTCTGCTGCAATACACCAACCGCCTCGGCGAGGCGGAGCCACTGCTGCGCCGCGCACTTAGTGTCAACGAGGCAAGCCTGGGCAATGATCACCCCAACGTCGCACGCGATCTCAACAATCTTGCGCAATTGCTGCGGGACACGAACCGGCTCGGCGAGGCCGAACCGCTGATGCGCCGCGCTCTTGCCATTGACGAGGCAAGCCTCGGCAAGGACCATCCGAACGTCGCGCGCGACCTTAACAATCTTGCCGCCCTGTTGCTGGCCACCAACCGGCTCGGCGAGGCCGAGCCGTCGATGCGCCGCGCACTCGCCATCGACGAGGCAAGCCTTGGCAAGGACCACCCGAACGTCGCGAACGACCTCAACAACCTCGCCACCTTGCTGCAAGCCACCAACCGGCTTGGCGAGGCGGAACCGCTGATGCGCCGCGCGCTGGCAATCGTCCTCACCTTCCAGCGCGACACTGGCCACGCCCACCCGCACCGCGACGCGGCAATCGCGAACTACCGCCGCCTGCTCGAAGCGATGGGCAGGAGCGAGGCAGACATCGACGCGGCACTCGCCGCGCTGTGGCGGGAGGCGGGGGTGGCGTTGCCCTGACCTTCGTTGAAAACGTCAGCCACCAACAGGCACCGGCCCGGCGGGATTAACCGCTCGGAAACCCAGCCACGCCATAACAGGCGCCAGCCATGCCCCGTATTCCCCCAGCCGTGCCGCTGCGTGCGGCAGGCGGACCGCATGATCCGCTTCACCGGCCACGCGGAGCGCGAGCTGCGCCGGCGCGCCATCGCGCATGAGTGGGTCGAAACAACGATCGCCACGCCGGCCCGCACCGAGCCTGACCCGCGCGACCCCACGCTCACCCGGTCGTTCAAGGCGATCGCTGCGTTCGGCAATCGCATGCCGCGGGTCGTGCATCGGCGCGATCACGACGATATGCTGGTGAATGAAATCGCGCCACGCCCACACAATTCCGGCCACTGGACGATCGACGCCTGTCCGGCCAGCCAGTTCGAGCTGCATATCCGCGCCATCGCCGGCCTGCCGCTGCTGCCGGCGGTAAGGCACTCCGACGCCGTTATGAAGAACCTGGCGGGGCCGGAGGATTTGGCGCTGTGGCCGGCGATCCTGGGGACGCCCGGGTTGATCCCGCATCTCTACGGCAAGACGGACGCCCGACCCGGCCGCAAGATGGGCCACGTCACACGGTTGTTCCCGCTGGGCGGCCTGCCGGGCGAGTTCGGCGTGCGCGCCGCGTTAGGGATGGCCGCACCACGGGACGAGCCCTGAGGGTCGGGGCTCCGGACGCGATCCGTCCGGCAATCCCCTTGCGCGCTTTCAAGCCGCCGAACGCAGGATCTCCATGACGTCTGCTTCCCCGCCGACCGGGCGCGGGTTGCGGTGCAGATAGTGGTCCAGCATGGCCGCGCGCGCCACGGTGGGGAACTGCGCTTCCGTCACACCGACCGCTGTCAGCGTTCGAGGCAGGCCGAGGCCGGCGATGAATTCGTCCAGCACCTGCCACGCCGGGCGGTCGGGTGCGCCCATCGCCTCCGCCACCAGCTTCTGCCGTTCGGCGTTCGCCTGCTCGTTCCAGCGCAGCACGGCGGGCAGCATGATGCAGGACGTGTAGCCGTGCGGCACGTTGCAGGTGCCACCCAGCACGTGGCCGATGCCGTGGCTGGCCCCCATCGAGATGCCGAAGCGGTTGTGCTCTGTCGCCAGCCAGACGGCGAGCAGAGCGTCGAGGCGGGCGGCGAGATCGTCAGGGTTGGCGCGGGTACGGGGCAGCGCGCCGTGTAGCAGCTTCACCGCGTGCAGCGCCTCCAGCCATGAACGCGGATCGGCGGTGGCGGCACAGATCGTTTCCACGGCGTGATCCAGCGCGCGGATGCCAGTGGAGAGCCACAGCCACATCGGCGTGCGCAATGTCACCGCCGGATCGAGCACGATGACGCGCGGCACAAGCCGCGGATGCCGGAAGATCTCTTTCAGCATGCTGCGCGGATCGGTGCAGCCGGCGGACAGGTTGAAGTCGCCGCCCGACAGCGTGGTGGGGATGGCGATCTGGTCGATTCCGGGCGCGGCATAGGCCGGCGTGCGGCGGCTTCCATCCGGCTGCACGCGCACGACGAATGGGTCGAAATCCTCGATGCGGCGCAGGTCGTGCTGCAATGCCAGGCGCACCATCTTGCCGGCGTCGGTCAGCGAGCCGCCGCCGAAGGTGACGATCAGGTCGGCGCTGGCGTCGCGCGCCGCGGCGGTGGCGTCCAGCACCGCGTCGCGTGGCGTGTGCGGCGGCATGCCGTCATAGGAGCCCGCGTAGCGGTCCCCCAGGGCGGAGCGCAGAGCGTTCACCCAGTCGGTCTCGCGGTCGAGCGTGCGGCTGACCAGCAGGAACACGCGGTGTGCGCCAATGCGCGCGGCCTCGGCGCGGAGGACCTCGGCGGCGGGGCGGCCATAGGCGACGCGTTCGACCGCGAAGGTTTCGTAGGTGCCGTGCATGTCTTCCCCCTGCTCTCCTACCAAGAAACAAGGTTCCCCCCTCCCTTTTGGGAAGAGGAGGGGGCGTCCTTCCCAGGCTGGCGGCTGTTTCCACCCCTCCCCCTGTCCCCCTCCCTCAAGGGGAGGGGGGAACCTCAGCTATAACTGGAACCGCCGCGGATCGACCGCCGCCACAATCCCCGCGGCGCCGCCCGGATCGCGCCCCGCCACGAGGTCGGCGACCAACCGCCCCGCCGCGGGCGAGGTTTGGATGCCGTAGCCGCCCTGGCCGACGCACCAGAAGAATCCCTCCGCCGCCGCGTCCCAGCCGAAGGCCAGGCTGCCATCCGCGGTGAACGTGCGCAGGCCGGCCCAGCTTCGTTCCACCCGGCGCACCGGGATGTCCAGCGCCTGCTGCATGCGGTCGATGCCGATGGCGATGTCCAGCTCGTCCGGCTGCACGTCGTGCGCGTGCATCGGCGTCTGATCGGCGGGAGATACCAGCAGCCGCGTGCGCGCCTCCGGCCGAGCGTACCAATCCTGCCCGACCGAGATCAGCATCGGCCATCGCGACACATCGTGCGGTGACGGATCGATGATTGCCGCGGTGCGCCGGCACGGCGACAGACCCAGCGGCACGGCCCCGGCGATTGCCGCAACCTCGTCGCCCCAGGCACCGGCTGCGTTCACCACGACCGATGCGCGAAATATCGCGCCGCCGCTGGTTTCCACCTCCCAGCGTCCGTTGCGGCGGCCGATCCGGCCGGCGCGGTGACGCAACGCGAGCGCGCCACCACGGGAACGCAACTGGCGCAGGTAGCCCTGGTGCAGCGCCGCCACGTCCATGTCGAACGCGTCGTCCTCGGCCGCGGCGGCGATCGCGTAACCAGGGCGCAGCGCCGGCACCAGCGCATGCACGTCGGGCACGGGAAATTCACGCAGGCCCATGGCTTCGGCGAACAACGCATCCAGCGCATCGCGCTGGTCCGCACGTGCCAGGAATATCACCAGGCGATGCGTCATCAGCGGCACTTCGGTGAAACCGGCAGGCGGATGCTCGAAGAAAGGCCGCGATAGCGCCGACAGCGCGCGCACGTCGGGCGGCCCGTAATTCTGCACCCACAGCGCGGCGGAGCGGCCGGTGCTGTGATAGCCGGCGGCTTCCTCCGCCTCGATCAGCGCCACGCGCCGGTCGGCGGCGAGCGCTGCGGCGGCACTCGAACCGGCAATGCCGGCACCAATCACCGTGACATCAACGTCATGCGTATCCATACGCGTAGCTTCGATCCGCGGCGTGATCCGTGCAACCCACGGCTGCGCTGCAACCACTTTGCAAACGGCGCGGTGCTAATTCGCAACGTGCAAAGGGAGTACTCGGGCAATGAGCAAACAAATACCCTGGCGCAAGATGGCTCTTTGGACCGCCATCGATGCGATCCTGATCGTCACGGCCGGGAGCGCGATGGCGGCACCCACCACCGCGGCTGCCACCGCGTCTATGCATGTCCCCGCGTTGTTGATGCTGGGGATCGGCATGGTCACCGCGGGGCGGTTCGGCCGGGGCTGACGGCGCGTCCGACTCGCAGACGCGTGATGGATCGCCTCCGGATCGTCGTGCCATACTGGTCACGGCATATTTACGGAGGCGAACCGTCATGCAGTCCCGCATAACCGGCACCACGCTGCCGGTGCTGGAGATCGGCCTGGAGGTGGGCGACGTGATCGTCGCGCCGCCGGGCGAGCTCTCGTGGATGACCCCTAACGTGCAGATGCGTACCACCACGGCGACCGCCGGCTCGCGCGGGCTGTGGGGTGCCATCACGCGTGCCGTTTCCGGCGGCGGATTGTTCATGACGGAATTCACCGCGGCAAGCGGGCAGGGCGCGGTGGCGTTCGCCGCGCGGGTGCCGGGACAGATCGTTCCGCTGCAAGTGCAGCCCGGCCGCGGCTACCTGGTGCATCGGCACGGCTTCCTGTGCGCGACGCAGGGCGTGGAGCTGACCGCGGCGCTGCAACGCTCGCTGGGTGCCGGCGTGTTCGGCGGCGAGGGCTTCGTGCTGCAGAAGCTGGCCGGCACGTGCGAGGCGTGGGTGGAGCTGGGCGGCGAGATCATCAGCCACGACCTGGTGGCGGGCGAATCGCTGCTGGTGCACCCCGGCCATATCGGCATGTTCGAGGAGAGCGTGTCGTTCGATATCACCACGATCCGCGGCATCAGCAACGCGATCTTCGGCGGCGACGGCATCTTCCTGGGGCAGTTGACCGGGCCGGGGCGGATCTGGCTGCAGACGCTGACCATGCCGAACCTGGCGCACGCGCTGGCACCGTATATGGGCAAGGCGGAGGCGCCGCCGGCGCAGACGGTGGAAGCGGGCGTTGCGGGCGCGGTGCTGCGGGACATCTTCGGCGGTGGGCAGCGTTAGCGGAGCCTCGCAACGACACCTTGCCGGTGCGGCTTCATCGACTCGGGATGGATCGTGGCCGTCGCTCGGTCCCAACCGCCGTTGCGGTATGCGGCTGGCTTATTTCGCGCAGAGACCGCTGAGAACCGCAGAGAGTCCATCACCTGTCCCCGTTCTCACTCATCCCCTCATTCCGCGCCCGACAGGAACTGGGCAAACATGCGGCTGCTGACCAGCATTTCCGCGAACCGTTGGATCAGCGGCTGTAGCCGATGCTCCGGCATGTTGGGGATCAATTCGTAGAGCATGCACCCCT
>DASXFW010000321.1:0-2359 GCA_036489395.1 Acetobacteraceae bacterium
CGAAACGTACAGATCGACCCCTCCCCCAGCCCCTCCCACAAAGGGAGGGGAGACCTACGCGCCGCGCACCGACGCATCCACCCGCGCCATCAACTCTGCCGGCAATGGCCCCGCTGCCGCCGCGGCGACGCATTCCGCCAGTTCCTGGCGGTTCTTCACTCCCAGCACCAGCGTATCGATATCGAGTGCCAGCGCGTAACGGTGTGCGATCACCGCGGGGTTTTCGCCGAGTTCGCGGCACAACATACGGAACGGCGCGGCGTGTGCGTAATCGCGCAGCTCCGGATGGCCCGCGGGCAGCGCGCGATCGATCGCAGCGGTCAACGCGCCCGCCTGCACGGCACGGATGCCCATCACGCCAACATTGTTGGCGCGCGCGGCGGCCATCACCTCGCGCGGCTTCGCGGGATCATCGAAGAACTTCAATCCGCCGGGTGAGTCCAGCAGGTTCGCGATGCACTGCACCACGGCGGGCGCGGGGCGTTCTCCAAGCAGCTTGATGATAGTGTCCGGATGGCCGATGCCGGTAAGGCCCCAGGAACCGATCACACCTTCGGCGACCAGCCGTTCGAACGCCGGCCGCACGCGATCCACGAACAATTCGTACGACGTCAGCCGAGGTCCCGCTTCCGGATTACGCCACATCGGATGCGCCACGGGCGCAACGTTACAGTGCAAAAAGAACAGATCGAGGTGCGATAAATGCAGGCGGCGCAGGCTGTCCTCGATCGAACGGCGCAGCAGTCCTTCGACCTGATCGGCCGGCGGTTCCCCGATATTGCACTTGCTGGTGACACGCACGCCGTCCGGCAGCTTGCCGTTGAACGCGGCCCCAACGACTTCCTCCGCTTTGCCGTCGCCGTAGCGCGGCGCGAGATCGAGCAACGTAATGCCGGCATCGACGGCGGCGTGCACCGTGGCGACGCATTCGTCGAACGTGGTTGCGCCCCACAGCATGCCGAGGCCGCCGCCGCCCAGCGTCAGCGTGGAAACCGCAGGCAGGCGGCCGAAGGAATGGGTTTGCATGGTTCAGGCCGCCCGTACCAGCCGATGGTGCTTGCGCCCGGCCGACAGCTTGATCGCGTCGCCGCGCAGGTCGGCGAGCGAAATGACCTGGCCTTCATCGGTCACGGGCACGTCGTTCACCCGCGCACCGCCGCCGCGGATCAGGCGGCGCGCCTCGCCGTTGGTCTTTGCGAGATCGGCCAGCGTGAACAAGCGGAACGCAGGGATGCCGGCGGCGAGTTCGTCGCGGGGCACGGCGATGCTGGGCAACGTGTCGGCCGCCTCGCCTTCCTCGAACGCGCGGCGCGCGGTTTCCGCGGCGCTTTCCGCGGCGTCGCTGCCATGCGCCAGCGCCGTCGCTTCGGTGGCCAGGACCTTCTTCGCGTCGTTGATCTCCGCACCGCCCAGCGCTTCCAGCCGGGCGATCTCATGCAGCGGCAGATCGGTGAACAAGCGCATGAAACGGCCGACATCGGCGTCTTCCGTGTTGCGCCAGAACTGCCAGTAGTCGTACGGCGACAGCCGGTCGGCGGTGAGCCACACCGCGCCCTGCGCGCTCTTGCCCATCTTCGCGCCTGACGCGGTGGTGATCAGCGGCGTGGTGAGCCCGAACACCTGAGCCGCATCGGTGCGCCGCGTCAGCTCGATGCCGCAGATGATGTTGCCCCACTGGTCGGAGCCGCCGATCTGCAGCGTCACGCCGAACCGCCGGCGCAGCTCGCGAAAATCATAACTCTGCAAAATCATATAATTGAATTCCAGGAACGTCATCGGCTGCTCTCGGTCCAGTCGCAGCCGCACGGAATCCAAGGTCAGCATGCGATTGATGGTGAAATGCGTGCCGACGTCACGCAGCAGCGGAATATAGCCAAGCGCATCCAGCCAGTCGGCATTGTTCACCATGAGGGCGTCGGACGGGCCGTCGCCGAAGCGGATGAACGGCACGAAGCACCGCCGGATCCCGGCCATGTTGGTCGCGATCTGCGCATCGTCCAGCAGTGGGCGCGATTCATCGCGGAACGACGGATCGCCGATCCGCGTCGTGCCGCCGCCCATCAGCACGACGGGGCGATGGCCGTGTTTCTGCAGCATGCGCAGGATCATGATCTGCACCAGGCTGCCGACATGCAGGCTGTCGGCGGTGCAGTCGAAGCCGATATAAGCGGATACGGTGCCGTCACGAAACGCGGCGTCGAGCGCCTCGGCATCGGTGCACTGGTGCACGAAGCCGCGTGCGGTGGCTTCGGCGAGGAAATCGCTGATGGGCATGGCGGCCTGTCCGTCGGGGAACGTTGCTAATGTCGGGAATGTCGGCTCCCCCTCCCCTTGAGGGAGGGGGTTGGGGGGAGGGGTC
>DASXFW010000323.1:0-12187 GCA_036489395.1 Acetobacteraceae bacterium
GCCATCTGCGCACGATCGTCCGTGCGCGGATGGCCGGGTCAAGCCCGGCCATGACGGGGGGGGGACCGGGGGGCAGTCGCGACCCGCAGCCATGACCTCCCGCATCGAAGGCATCGTCGCGCGCCTGCACGGGTTGCACCCGCGCCTGATCGACCTAAGCCTCGACCGCCTCCTCACCCTGCTCGACAAACTCGGCAACCCGGAGCTCCGTCTCCCGCCGGTCATCCACGTAGCCGGCACCAATGGCAAAGGCAGCACCTGCGCTTTCACCCGCGCTTTCGCGGAAGCCGCAGGCTGGCGCGTGCATGTCTATACTTCGCCGCACCTCGTGCGGTTCAACGAACGGATCCGCGTCGCCAGCGAACTGGCCTCCGACGATGCGCTCGCCGCCGCGCTGGAGCATGTGGAGCGTGTCAACGCCGGCGCCCCCATCACCATCTTCGAAGTCATCACCGCCGTCGCCTTCCATCTGTTCGCGGTCACACCGGCGGATCTGTGCGTGCTGGAAGTCGGGCTCGGCGGCCGCGGCGACGCCACCAACGTCATTCCGCGCCCCGCCGCCTGCGCCATCGCGTCGATTTCGCTGGACCACCGCGAGATGCTCGGCGACACGCTGGAACTTATCGCCACGGAAAAAGCGGGCATCATGAAACCCGGCGTGCCGGTCGCCATCGGCGCCCAGGACCCCACCGTCGCAGCGGTATTGCAGAACGCGGCACAGCGCGTCGGCGCGCCCATGGTCCTGCGCGACCGCGACTGGCAGGTGCAGCCGCACGGCGCGGGCTTCCGCTACACAGACGCGCACGGCGAACTGATGCTGCCGCCGCCGTCGCTGCCGGGCATGCACCAGTGGGACAACGCCGGCATCGCCATCGCCGCCCTGCGCGCCTCCGGCCTGGGCTTGCCGGACAGCGCCGTCATCGACGGCATTACCCGCGCCGAGTGGCCGGCGCGGCTGCAACGCCTGCATGGCCGTCTCGCCAACATGCTGCCGCCGGATTGGGAATTATGGCTGGATGGCGGGCACAATCCCGGCGCAGGCGTGGTGCTCGCGGACTACATCGCGGCGTGGTCGGACCGGCCGACGCACCTGATCGTCGGCATGAAACAGGCGAAGGATTCCGCGGAATTCCTGCGCCCTCTCCTGCCCCATGCGGCAACCGTGTGGGCGGTCGCAGAACCTGATCAGCACCTCGCGCTGCCGGTCGAGGCGATCGTCGCGGCCTCCGGCAACCTGGCACGCCCCGGCCCGACGGTTGCCGACGCACTGCACGCCGTCGCGCATGAAGCCGGGCCGGCGCGCGTGCTGATCTGCGGCAGCCTCTACCTGGCGGGCGAAGTGCTGAAGCAGGATGCGTAGCCTGCTGCCTGCGCTATTCTGCCTGCTGCTCCTGTACGGCAGCGCATCCGCGCAGACCTGGCAGCAGTACAAGATCATCGAATGGCAAGGACGCACCGCGGAACAACTTGCCACGCTGAAGCGCATCGGCGTGGAGGCCGGCGCCGTGGTCGCCGATCGCGACGGCACCGGCGTTCCCTTATCGATCGGCACCGCACCGCTGCGTCAGGCAGGCCTGCGGTGGTATATCGAAAACGCCGCGACCGATTTCTATTCCGCCTATCACCGCTGGACCAAAGGCAAGCCCGTCAACTGGCTTTTCCTCAAGGTGCAGCAGCAATACCGCACCGACCCCACCGACGACGCAGCGCTGATCCGCAACCCAACTCTGCTCGATCCGCGCGGGCAGGCGCATATCCGCGATCGCCTGACCCATATCGTCCGCGAGGAATCCCGCTACCATCCGTTATTCTACAATCTCGGCGACGAGACCGGCATCGCCGACCTGTCCGCCTTCTGGGACTTCGATCTGTCGCCCGAATCAATCGCCGGCATGCGCGTCTGGCTGCGCCGGCAATACGGTTCGCTCGCCGCGCTGAATGCCGAATGGGGCACACACTACGCGTCGTGGAACGCGGTGCAGCCGCAACTCACCCGCGCGGCGATGCGCCGCACCGACGGCAATTTCTCCGCCTGGAACGATTTCAAGGCATGGATGGACGTGTGCTTCGCGCGCGCCCTGCGCATGGGCACCGGCGCGATACACAGCGCCGATCCGCATGCGCTCTCCGCGATCGAAGGCGCACAGATGCCCGGCTGGGGCGGCTACGACTACACGCTGCTGGCGCATGCCGTGGACCTCATGGAGGTCTATGACATGGGCGAGAACATGCCCATCCTGCGCTCGCTCAATCCGCGCCTGATCGAACTGACCACGTCGTTCGACGTCGAACCCGCCGACGTGCATCAGATCTGGCGCGAATTGCTGCGCGGCTCGCGCGGCCTGATCCTGTGGGACAGCGACTACAGCATCGTGCATCGAGACGGCTCGCTGGGCGACCGCGGGGCAGCCTACATGCCGTTGTTCAAGGAACTGCATCGCATCGGGCCGCTGATCATCGACAGCACGCCGCACACCGACCCGATCGCGATTCTCTATTCGCCCGCGAGCTTCCGCACGCAATGGATGCTCGACCAGCAGCCGAAGGGCGATGCGTGGATCGATCGTGGCGCCGAGAAGGAGAACGAGGACAACGCCTGGCGTGTCGCGCTGCGCAGCTACGTGCGTTCCTTGTCGCAACTTGGCCTTGCGCCGCGCATCGTGTCGGCGGCGATGCTGCCGGGCCTGGACGATCGCGTGCTGATCCTGCCCGACACGCTCGACCTGTCCGCCGCCGATGCGCGCGCCATCGCGGCTTTCGCCGCGCGCGGCGGCACGGTGATCGCGGACCGGCAACCGGGCCTGTACGATGGCCACAGCAAGCGGCTGACGCGACCGGACGTGCCGGCTGACATCGTCCATATCGTCGCGCCCGACGATCGCGCGGCGCTGGGTGCGCTGGCGGCGAAGGCCCACGTCGCTCCGCCGATCCGCTTCACCACGGATCGACCGAACGTGGAGATGCACGTATTCGCGCACCGCAACGACACGATCGTCGCGCTGCAACGGGACACGCCGGGCGATGGCACGGAGGCCGTCACGCTCACGCTGCCACGTGCGATGTGGGTGACGGATCTGCGTGGCGGCAGGTCGCTGGGTCGAGTGCGCACGCTGGACGTTACGCTGGGTCCGATCGAACCGGCGCTGCTGCTGGTGTCGGCGGCCCCCCCTGTCAGTGCGAGGAGCGAAGCGACGAAGCAACCTCGTTGGTGACAGCAAGAAGCTGGAGCCCCCTGTCATTGCGAGGCCGCTTGGCCGAAGCAATCTCCCGCGGGAGATTGCTTCGGCCAAGCGGCCTCGCAATGACAGAAGGTCAGCGTTTCATCCAGTCGCGGGGCAGCCTCGGCCGGTGGGCAACTCGGAACGACCGCGCGGGCTTCGCTCTACGCCCGGCTTACAAATTCCCGGCGATCCAGTCCTTCAGCCGGCTCTTGGGCAGCGCACCGACCTGCGTCGCGGCCGGCTTGCCGTTCTTGAACAAGATCAGCGTGGGGATGCCGCGCACCGCGTAGTTGGTCGGCGTCATCGGATTATCGTCGATGTTGACCTTCGCGACGGTCAGCTTGCCGGCGAACTCGGCGGCGAGTTCCTCCAGCGCCGGGCCAATCATCTTGCACGGCCCGCACCACTCGGCCCAGAAATCGACCAGTACCGGGCCGTCTGCCTTCAGCACATCGTCGGCGAAGCTGTCGTCGCTGACGGGCTTGGTGTTTGCGCTCATTCTGGGTCCTCGTTTCGTTGGTTGCGCGATGAAGTGGGGGCGCGCCGGAAGCGGGTCAATCCGCCGCCTGCGCATGGCTGGCCTCGGCAGCGATCCGAGGGTCATGCGAGTCCAGCAGCTCGTCCGGCAGCATGGCGACCCGAGCGACGCGGGTCCAGATCAGCGCGCAGCGCACCGGCCGATCGGGAAAGATCAGCCGCAGCACGGCGCGATAGGCCGCCAACTGGCGCAGGTACATCACCGGCGTGTCCTCCACCCGTTCCGGCGCGTGGCGGTTGGTCTTGAAGTCGGCGACCAGCACGCGGTCGGGCAGCACCGCCAGCCGGTCCACCAGGCCACCGACCACCCGGGTGCCGATCACGCCGGTCAGCGGCACCTCGGCGCGGCTGCCGGGACCGAACAGCGGCGCAAGCTCGGGGTGGCGCAGGATGGCCATCGCCTCGGCGACCATCGTATCGGCGGCGCCCCCAGGCAGGTCGTGGCCCGGCAGGTCGTGGCCGGGACGGTCGAGCCACCGGCGCGCGGCGCCTTCACGATCCGCCTCTGGCAGGTCGGGCAAATGCTGCAACACGGCGTGCAGCAACAGGCCGCGCTGGAAGCGGTCGCCGGCGCCGATGCGGTCGGCCAGCGGCGAGGCGGCGGCCGGCACCGGCCCGAGTTCGACGCCTTCCGGTCGGCTCGGCGCCAGGCGGCCAGGACGCAGCGGCTCGGGCGGCGGCGGTGCCGAACGCCAATCCGGCGCGCGGCCAAGCCATTCCGGTAGCGCCGGCGGTCCCCCCTGCCCTGCCGCTTCCGCCGGCTTCACCGCAGCGCGCTGCGGCGACGTGAGCCGCCGGACCTCGCCCTCCCACGCGGCAAACGGCTCGGTTTCCGTCGCAAGTTTTTCGAACCCGCGCGTGACGAGGTTGTACCAGCACTCGTCCGGCGCTGCCTTCCGAGTCTGCCAGCCGCACACCACCAGCCGGTCCTCGGCGCGGGTCAGCGCGACATACAGCAGCCGATTGTGTTCTTCCATGCGGCGGCGCGCGAGGTCGTCGCGGACGCGCTGTGCGGCCAGGCAACGAAATTCCTTACGCGGCGAGAACAAGGGAACGTGCACGCGGGTTTGCGGGTCCTCGGCCCAGATGATGGGGCCTTCGTCGGGCGGCAGAGCGGTGGTGTCGGGGATGACGACCAGCGGCGCCTGCAATCCTTTGGCGCCGTGCACGGTCATCACGCGCACCTGGTTGCCGGCGGCTTCCGCCTCGCGCTTCACCTCGGCGCCGGAGCGGCGCAGCCAGTGCAGGAAGCCCTGCAACGACGGCGGGTGCATCTGCGCGTAGGCCAGCGCGGCGTGCAGCAGCTCGTCGATCGGTTCGGCGGCCTCCGGTCCCAGCCGCGAATAGAGCCGCGCGCGTCCGCCGAGCGGCCCCAGCGCCTCGGAAAACAGCGCGTAGGGGGAGACGTAATCGACCCGCGCCAGCAGCGTGGCAAAGAAATCCCACGCGCGCTGCCAGTGCGGCTTTTCGTGCGCGCGTTCACGCAACGATTCGAACATGTGGCCGCGCCGGCCGACCGCCAGCGCCATCAGGTCGTCGTCGGACAATCCGCCGAGCGGGCTGGTCAGCAGGCAGGCGAAGTTCAGGTCGTCCTGCGGCAGCAGCAGCGCGTCCGCCAGTGCCAGCAGGTCCTGCACTGCCGCTTGCTCGGTCAGCACCAGGCGATCGAGTCCGGCGACCGGCACGTTGCGCGTCTTCAGTGCGCGCACCAGGGCGCGGGCGAAGTCGTTGCGCCGCCGCACCAGCACCAGCACGTCGCCCGGCCTCAGCGCGCGGCCGCGGCTTTCCAGCATCGCCCCGCCCGAAGTCTGCCCGGCGATCCATTCCGCCAGCGTGTCGGCGAGGCGTTGCGGCGCGGAGGGCTGGCTGTGGTTGGCGTCGGCGACTTCCCAGGGCTGCGGCTCCGGCGCGTCGGGTAGCGGTGTCAGCGGCCAGAGTTCCACCGCGCCGGCGTACTCGGCGCGATCGGCGTAATGCTCCAATGGCTCGGCGGGATCGGCCACGCCGGCGGCGGCCATCGGATCGGCGAAGACCGCATCGACCAGGCTCAGCACCGGGCTGGTGGAGCGGAACGACACGTCCAGCCGCGTCCGCCGGAACTCCTTCCCCGCCGCCGTCACCCGACGTTCGATGAGTTCGCGGGAGGTGTCGAAGCCGTCCACGTCGGCACCTTGGAAGGCGTAGATCGACTGCTTGCGGTCGCCCACCGCGAAGACCGTGCGATGCACGTCGCGCGCGCCGGCGCCGGCGAAGAACTCGGCGCTCAGCGCGTGCGCGATTTGCCATTGCTCCGGCGCGGTGTCCTGCACTTCATCCAGCAGCAGGTGGTCGAGTCCGCCGTCCAGTTTGTACAAGACCCACGCGGCGCCCGGATCGCGCAGCAGGTCCGAGGTGCGGCCGATCAGGTCGTCGTAATCGACCAGCCCATGGTTCTGCTTGTGCGTCGCATACGCGCGCAGCACCGGTGCCGCGAGCGTCAGCAGCGCGCTGGAAATGTTAGCGATCGCCAGCGCGCGACAGGAATCGATCACGTCGAGAATGCGTCCGGCCTCGGCGATGAACACCTGCGCCAGGTCGGGATGCGCGTCGGCCACTTTCTTGCTGACGAAGCCGCCCGGCTTGCGCGGCTCGCCCGAGCCGATCAGGAACTCGCCGCACCATTCGTTCCAGTGTTCCGCACGGTCTTCGGCTTCCAGCCCCAGCCATTCGAGCATGCGGCCGGCCCGATCGGACACGGTCTTCGCGCCGAGGCTGTGCACGATGTTGGCGGCGTCGCGCAGTCCGGGTTCCGCTTGCCAGTTGACGGCATTGGCGACGATCTCGGCGTCGCTGTTGCCGGTGACGGCCAGGGCGCGGCGCTGTGCCGCCGCCAGATCCGGCAGGGCCAGCGCATTGGCCAGGCGCTCGCGTCCGTCCTGCAACGCATCGACGTGGCGGCCGAATTGCTCCGCCGAGGCGAGCCCCGCCAGCGTGCGCAGCGCTTCGCGCATCGCATCGGTGTGGGCGCCGGCCAGCATGTCCTCGCGCGCCTCGGTCAGCGCGTCGGCGGCGTCGCGGTCATCGACAAGCTGAAAGTGCGGCGACAGCGCGGCTTCCAGCGGGAAGCGGCGGAGCAGGGACTGGCAGAAGGCGTGGATCGTGCCGATGCGCATGCCCCCGGGCAGGTCGAGCACCGTGGCGAACAATTCGCGTGCATGACGGCGGGAGTCGCCGGTGGGTTCGACCGACAGGTCGCACAGGGCCTTGTCCAGCTCGGCGTCGTCGTACGTCACCCACTGCCCGAGGCGCCGTTGCAGCCGCACGGCCATCTCCGCGGCGGCGGCCTTGGTGAAGGTCAGGCACTGGATGCGCTCCGGCTTCACGCCCGACAGCATCAGCCGCAGCAGCCGGTCGGTCAGCAGCTTGGTCTTGCCGGAGCCGGCCGAGGCCGCGACGAATGCCGACACCGCCGGGTCCGAGGCCTGGCGTTGCTCCGCGTTGGCGCGATCGCGGGGATTCCCCCCCTCCCCTTGAGGGAGGGGGTTGGGGGGAGGGGTTGGTGGGGAATGTGATGAGGTTGGGACGTTTCGCTTCGACCCCTCCCCCCATCCCCCTCCCTCAAGGGGAGGGGGAGTCCCACTGCCAATCCCACTGCCAATCCCACTGCCAATCCCACTCCCAGTGCCAATTCCAGCCCCAGGCCCAGCCCCACTCCCCGTAGTCTTCCTGATCCCGCTCATCCCTCCTCTCCCGCCGATGCCCACTCCGCGACACGCGCCAATTGCGCGTAGTCGGAGAACCGCGGCGCGCGGCCGGGGTGCGGGTGCGACAGGTAGCAGCGGCCCGGGTCGTCATACTGGTCGATCAATGCGCCGAGGCTGGTGCGCGCGCCCTCGACGCCGTCGGCGATCGCCGCCGCATCGCCCTTGAACAACGACCGCAGCTCGCCCGGCTGGAAGCCGCCGGTCAGATGCCAGTACACCAGCTCCGCCACCGCACCCGCGAGCTCCGCACCGAACGCCCCTGCCCCCGCCATCGCCGCCTCCAGCAGAAGCTGCGGCGCGAGACCGGCATCCACGTCCTTCTGGCTGGGCGGCGTCCCGGTCTTGTAGTCGAGGATTGCCAGCGCGCCGTCGGCACGGCGCTCGATCCGGTCGGCCCGGCCGGTCAGTGCGAATGCCCCACCCGGACGCCGGAGGTCCCAGGTGCCGGACGCCTCGGGCGCAATCCTGACGATGCGGTGTTCGCTGCGCCGCTGCGTCTCGGTGTCGGCCACCCATTCGGCGATGCGGTCCAGCCGCGGTTCCCACCAGCGCGCCAGCGCCTCGCGCAGTTCGGCCTCCGCCATCGCCCGCGCCATCGCGCGCTTCAGGTGGTTCGCGGCGCCGGGCGGCCAACGCGTGTCGAACTCCTGCAGGAACAACTTCATGCCGGCGTGCACCAGCGAGCCGTAGTCGGCGGCGTCGGTCGCCTGGTCCAGCGGGTCGAGCGCCTTCAGCCCCAGGATATGCCTCGCATAGATCGCGTACGGATCGCGCAGCCAGGTCTCGATCTCGGTCACGCTCAGCTTGCGCGGACGCAACGGCACCGCGGGGCACGGGCGAGGCGCGGCGACCGGGCGTGGACCGTCGGACGGCTGGTCCAGCGCGCGCGCCCACTCCACCGCCGCATGCTCGGGCAGAGCGGAGGCGCCGCGCAAGAACATGTCCAGCCGCGTCAGCCAGCGCGCCGGCACGGCCGGGGCACGGTCGCGCCGCGCCGGGCAGGACAGCACCACGCGCGGCGCGGCGCAGGCCGCCGCGACGAAATCATGCGCCGCCTGGCCGACGACTCGCTCTGGCGACTCCAGGCCGACCGTCGTTCGCATCGGGCGCGACAGCCAGGGTCCGGGGTCGGTCGCCGGCGGCCAGACGCCCTCGGCCAGACCGCCGAGCACCATCACGTCCGCCGTTTGCAGCCGCGCCTCCAGCAGGCCCCAAACGAACACCCGCGGATGCTCTGTTCCGCCCCGCCCGCGCAGCGCACGGCGGCTGCGCACCACGGCACCTTGCAGCACGGCGTCCAACAGCCCCGGCAGCACCACGCGCGGCTGGTCCGGCAGCATCGGCAGCGCCATTTGCACGGCGGACAGCGCAGTGGCGAGCGCGTCGCCTTCCTCGCCGGCCCATAGCCGGCTGGGGCCGGGAGTCTCGTCGGTCGCGGCCAGCCGTTCGGCGGCGTCGATCAGCCCGGCGAGCGCCTCGGCCGGCGCGGTTTCCACGGCGGCGGCGATGCGCAGGGTCGGGTCCAGGCAGCGCTCCAGCCGGCGCAGCAGGTCATGCGCCGCCGGGGTGGCCCGGCTGCGGTCGAGGACGCGGCGCAGATTGCCGATGCCCGGTTGCGGGCGCGGTCCGCGCAGGCAGGCGAGTTCCAGCTCGCGCGCGGCGGCACGGCACGCGGCAACGGACAGGCCGGCGCCGGCCAGCGGGTGCTTCACCAGGGCGAGCAACGGCACCGGGGCGAACTCGTCGGCGACCGCGCGGGTGAGCAAGCGCAGGAACACGGCGGGCGGCGTGTCGGCCAGGGCCTCGCCGGCGCTGTCGTCGGCGACGATGCCGTGGCGCAGCAGCTCCGCGGCAACCCGGCCGGCGAGGTCGCGGTCGGGCGTGACCAGGGCGGCGGTCGCTTCCGGCGTCTCCAGCGCATCGCGCAGCACGAGCGCGATGGCGGCGGCCTCATCCTGCTGATCGGCCGGAGCAAGCCGAGACACACCGTCCAGCGGCAGAGGCAGATCGTGCTGCCAGTCGGCCAGGGCGTCGGCCGGCAGCAACGCGCGCGCGAGCGTGGGGAAGCGCTGCGGCGGCACCTGCGACGGCGGCTGCGCCGGCCACGGGCGCACGTCGCCGCGGGTTGCTCCAAGGCCGTTGAGAAGCTGGCGCAGGCCGGCCTGGGGATGCGAGTCGTTCAGCTTGTCCCACGCATCGTCGGGCATCGTGGTGTCGAGCAGGGGCAGGAGTACGCGGCCGTTCGGCAGGCTGGCGACGACGCGGAGCAAGCGGGCGACGGCGGGGATGCCGGCCGTGGTGCCGGCGACGAGGAGCTCATGCGAAGGCGGCGCAGACGCCCAGGCGCTGGCCTGCGCGTCGAGCAACGCCACCTGGCGCGCCGCCGGGTTCGTCAGGCCGTTGTCGGCCAGCCAGGCAGGCCAGTTGTCGGTGACGATGTGCAGGAATTTCAGCGTCTGCGCCCAGTGCGCGGCATAGGCGGGGTCGGCTGCGTCGGGCAGGCGGGCGGCGAGGTCGATCTCGGCGCGTTCGGCCTCGTCCATCAGGTGGGCAAGCTCCGCGGCCAGCATCCAGGCGCGGTCGGCGGTGCGGGGCGCGCCGTCGCGCCCGTGCAGCGCGAGGATCAGCGTCGTCAGGGCGGCAAGGCGGCGGGCGGGTTCCACCGCCGGCGGCAGGTCGAGCGCGCCGGACATGGCGAGCGGTGCTTCATCAAGCGCGCCGAGCGCGGTGATCCGGGGCAGCAGCATGGGACGGCCGTTGCCGGCGCGAAGGAAAGCCTCGGCGAGCGCGCGGGCGGCACGGCGGGTCGGCAGAAGGATCAGTCCGTGCGACACGGCCAGCGGGTCGGCGGCGCGGTCGAGCCACTCGGCGGCGATCGCGTCGAGGAACGGCAGGTGCGGCGGGAGGGAGAGGAGGTTCATGCGAGTTGGCCGACGGCCGACGGCAGCCGACCCGGGCCGGATGAACCGGCGGGAAGTGCAGCCGAGGTTCCCCCCTCCCCTTGAGGGAGGGGGACAGGGGGAGGGGTGCCCACAACCGCAGTCCGGCGGATGCAGGCACCCCTCCCCCTAACCCCCTCCCTCAAGGGGAGGGGGGAAACGACGTTGCTTGCCGGCGCACCTCCCCGGGCATTGCGTTCGGCGTTCATCGCGCTTCCCCGGTCAGCCGCGCCTGGAGGATCGTCTCCGCCTCCGACAGATCCGCCGGCGTGGACAGGTGCAGCCACAGACCCTCATGCACGACGGCACGCAGCCGGCCGGAAGCGATGGCGCGATCCCAGGCCAGGTTCATGCTGAACGCCCCTTCCGGCGTGTCGGCCAGCAACGCCGGAGCGATCAGTTGCACGCCGGCATAGAGGTAGGGGGCGACCGCGCGCTCGCGGCGCCGGCGCAGGCCGCCCAGTTGGTCCACGACGAAATCGCCGAGCCCGACATCGCCATGCACCTGGAACGTGCGGTGCACCAGCAGGACGCCGTCCACGCCAGCATCGAAGCTCTCCGCCAGGCGGGTCAGCGCGGGCAGCGGGCCATCCAGCCAGAACGAATCGCCGTTCACCACGTAGAACGGGTGCGGCCCCAGCAGGTCCAGCGCCGCACGCACGCCGCCGCCGGTCTCCAGCAGCGCCGCCTCATGCCGGAAGATCGTGCGGGGCGGCAGGCCGGCGGCGGTGCGGGCGGCGAGATGCGACTCGACGCGATCGGCGTGCCAGAAGCCATTGACCACGGCGGTGGTCACCCCGGCCTCGGCCAGGCGATCCAGCGCGTGGTCGAGCAGCGCGCGTCCGCCGAGCGGCAGCAGCGGCTTTGCGGTGTGCTCGGTCAGCGGCCGCATCCGTTGGCCGAGGCCGGCGGCGAGCACCATGGCGGTGTGGGGACGCACGGTCATACGGCGAGGTCCGGCGGGTTGGCGCGCGCGGCGGGGGGAATCCAGCGATCCATCATCAGGGCCAGCGGCTCCACGGCGGGGTGAAGCAGCGCCGCGCCGAGCAGCCGCCAGGTGCGCGGGCCGTATGCCAGGTACTGCGGCCGGTTGTCCCGCTGCGCGAGGCGCACCCACTGGCAGGCAACCCGCAGATGGCGCTGTGCGGCGCAGACCGCGAAGGCGGCGCGGAAGGCATGCGGATCGAGTTCCGGCCGCGCGGCCAGGTAGCGGCCCGCGGCATGGTCCGCGAATGCGGCGGGGATGTCCTGGCGTGCGTCCTGCAGCAGCGACACGAGGTCGTAGGCGGGATGGCCGATGGCCGCGGATTGAAAGTCCAGGACGCCGATGCGGCGCGGGCCGCTGCGCTGCGGCAGCCAGATCAGGTTGCCGGCGAAGTAGTCGCGATGCACGAAGCAGCGCGGGCCGGTGCGCAGCGGCGCGAGCGTCGCGTCGAGCGCAGCGGCGAAGTCGGCCCGGGCGTTGTCCGGCGCGGCCGAGCGGAACGTCGCCGGCCACCACCAGTCGAGCAAGGTGCCGAGCGCGGTCTGCGCCATCGCCGCGGCGTCCCAGGCGGGCAGCCCGGCCGGCGGCGCGGCGCGCTGCATGGCGACCAGTGTGTCGATCGCTGCGTTCCGCGGGCTGGGGGTGTGCGGGGTGTGTTGGGTGTACTGGGTGTGCGGGGTGTGCGGGGTGTGTTGGGTGTGCGGGGTGTGTTGGGTGTGTTGCTCCCCCTCCCCTTGAGGGAGGGGGTTGGGGGGAGGGGTG
>DASXFW010000339.1:0-2222 GCA_036489395.1 Acetobacteraceae bacterium
CCGCGGATGAACGCACCCCTCCCCCTGGCCCACTCCCTCAAGGGGAGGGGGGAACCTACGTCAAGCCGCGCACCGTTTCATCCAGTCGCGGGTCGGCCGCCGGCCGGTGGCAACTCGCAATGACAATTTACCGCGCGAAGAACATCTGGGTCAGCAGGTAATCCGTTGCCAGGATCAGGATCGATGCGCTGACCACCGCCGACGTGGTCGCCGCGCCGACGCCCTGCGCGCCGCCGCGGCTGTGGTAGCCCTGGTAACAGCCCATCAGCGCGATGATGAACCCGAACACCGCCGCCTTCACCAGGCCGGAGACAACGTCCTCGGCGCGCATGAAGTCCAGCGTGTTGCTGAGATAGGTGTTCGGGTTGAAGCCCAGCGTCAGCGTCGAGACGATGAAGCCGCCCATCACGCCCAGAACGTCGGCGATCACCACCAGCGCCGGCAGCGCCATGATCCCCGCCAGCAGGCGCGGCGTGACCAGGTACTTGATCGGATTGGTCGAGAGCGTGGACAGCGCGTCGATCTGGTCGGTGACGCGCATGGTGCCGAGCTCGGCGGCCATCGCCGCGCCGATGCGCCCCGCCACCATCAGCCCGGCCAGCACCGGCCCGAGCTCGCGGGTAATCGACAGCACGACGATGTTGGGGATCGCGCTCTGCGCCTCGTAGCGCGAGAAGCCGGTATAGGATTGCAGTGCCAGCACCATGCCGGTGAACACCGCGGTCAGCGCGACGACCGGCAGGCTGAAATAGCCCATTTCCATTAGCGCGGCGCCGAACAGGCGCGCATAGAACGGCGGCCGGAACAAATGCGACAGGCCCTGGGCACCGAACAACATCACCGCGCCGGTGCTGCGGCACATGCCAACGACGCCGCGTCCGATCGCGGCCAGAAGATCGAGCAGCGCGTTCACGCGGGACGATAGGTTCGGTGGAAACGGCGGCCGAGCGAGGTGAGCACCTCGTAGCCGTTGGTCCCGGCGAGCGCGGCCAGATCGTCCGGGCTCTGTGCCGGGCCGATCAGCTCCAGCCAGCTTCCCGGCTGCACCGCCGGGTGATCGGTAATGTCGAAGGTCGTGAGGTCCATGGACACGCGGCCTACCAGCGGGACCGGGGTGCCGTCAAAGAACGCCTTGCCGCGGCCCGACAGCGTGCGGTGCCAACCGTCGGCATACCCCACGCCGACCGTGGCGATACGGGACTCGCGGCCGGCCCTCCATGTGGCGTTGTAGCCGACGCTGTCGCCCGGCTGCAGATCGCGCACGGACAGCACGCGCGCGGTCAGGCGCACCGGAAGCTGCATAGGATTCGGCCGGCCGGGCGTCGGATTGATGCCGTAGAGCGCAGCGCCCGGGCGCGCGAGATCCGAGCCCCAGCCGGGGCCGAGGAAGATACCCGACGAGTTGGCAAAGCTGGTCGGGGTCGGCGGCAAACCGGCACACGCGGCGGCAAAGCGCTCGCGCTGCCGGTGGTTGAGCGGATCGTCGGGATCTTCCGATGCGACCAGGTGAGTCATGACGTAACGCAGTTCGATGCCCGCCATGCGGCTGTGGTCGCGGTGCAGCGCCGCGAGTTCCCGCGCGGTCAGGCCCAGGCGCGACATGCCGGTGTCGATGTGCAGCAGCGCCGGGAGACGACGGCCCACGCGCCGCGCCGTGGCTGCCCAGGCATCCAGCTCGGCGAGGGAATTCAGCACCGGAACGATGTCGTGCGCGACGTAGTCGGGTTCGCTGCCGGGAAGCGGGCCGCCGAGTACCGCGAGCAACGCTCCGGGCAGGCGGCCGCGGATGGCCAGCGCCTCATCCAGCAGCGCGACGAAGAAGTGACGGCAGCCGGCCGCGTGCAGCGCCGATGCGACGTAGTCGGCACCGAGGCCGTAAGCGTCCGCCTTGACCACGCCGGCGACCGGACCGGATGGATGGCGGCGACTCAGCAAACCCCAGTTGGCGACGATGGCGCCAAGGTCGATGTCCAGGACGGCGGCGAATGCGCTTGGCGATGGCATGATCGTGCTTGAGTGACGCGAATCCAACGCGCGCAGCGTGCCGCGACGGACGGCCCGGTCAAGCGCTATTCGTGCCGGGCAGCAGTTCTCAATGCGGACGAATCGCATTTGCAAGAATTGGATTGGACGGACGGCACGTCGGTTGGCGCCGGTCAGGTAGTGCGGCGGCAGCCAGTGAACCGTCCCCGCGAGTCCGAATTGCCACACCCGTGTGGAAA
>DASXFW010000398.1:0-5342 GCA_036489395.1 Acetobacteraceae bacterium
ACGAACGGGATTGCTTCGGCCAAGCGGCCTCGCAATGACAGGGGGGGTGCAGCCGTTTCATCCAGCCCGGGTTGGCCACCGGCCGGCCGGCGGCCAACTCGCAATGACAGGGTGGCGCCCGCGTTTTCGGTCAGGCTTTCAAAGCCTACACCTCGACCGGCTTCGGCTCGACCATCTTCGCCGCAACGATGGAGATTTCGTACAGCGCGATCAGCGGCAGCGCGAGGCCCGTCTGGGTGATGATGTCCGGCGGCGCCAGGATCGCGGCAATGACGAACATCCCCACCCAGGCATAGCGCCGATAGCGCTTCAACCCCTTCGACGTGACGATCCCGACCTTCGCCAGCAAGGTCAGCGCCACCGGCAGCTCGAACGTGATGCCGAACGCGAAGATCAGCTTCATCACCAGGTCGAGGTATTCCGACACGCGCGGTAACAGCTCGATCGGCACGCCGCCGCCGCCCGTGGGCGTCTGGAAGCTGGCGAAGAACCTCCACGCGAAGGGAAACACGAAATAATACGCCAGCGCCGCGCCCAGCAGGAACAACACCGGCGTGGCGATCAGGAACGGCATCAGCGCGCGCTTCTCGCTGCGGTACAGGCCAGGCGCGACGAACAACCAGATCTGGATCGCGACGACCGGGAATGCCACGAACGCGCCGCCGAAGAACGCCACCTTGATGCGCGTGAAGAACGCCTCATAGAGCTGCGTATAAACCAGATGCGGGTTCGGCTGCCCTTGCTCGCGCAGCACGGTCGCCAGCGGTTCGGCCAGAAAATAGTAGATTCGGCCCGAGAAATAATAGGCGACCAGGAAGCAGATGAAGAACGAGGCGATCGACCACATCAGCCGGCGCCGCAGCTCGACCAGGTGATCGAGCAGGGGCATGGGCTTGTCGTGGATCGGGTCTTCGGGTTGCTCGATGTCGGCCATGATTCAGCGGTCGGGGGTCAGGCGCGCGGGTGCTGCGACGGTTGCAGCACGATGCCGGGCGGAATGAAAGCCGGCACTTCCTTGTCGTGCGCGACGGCGGGCAGCGCGGGCACCAGGCTGGGTGGCACAAAGGCCGGCGCGTCGGGCTTTGCCGGCTCGGCCGGCGGCGGGGTGTGTTCGTGCTCCAGCTCCGCGACGGCGGGCGATTCGGCGACGGCGACCTCGCCATCCACGGTTTGCGTCGATGCGGGGTCCAGCGGGTTCGACGCGAAGGTGTCGCGGATCGAGCGGTCGGGATCGATCGCACGCTCGACTTCGGAGCGGATGTCGAAATTGCGGAGCTGGCCGATCTGGTCGCGCACCTCGCCGAGGTTCGCCTCGCGCAGCATGTCGTCCACGTGGGTCTGGAATTCGCCGGCCATGCGGCGGGCTTTCTTGATCATGTCGGTAACGGCACGAATGGCCACCGGCATGTCCTTCGGTCCGATCAGGACCAGGGCGACGGCGGCGATCAGGCCTATTTCCGACCAGGCGAAATCAAACATGGCTGCGAGCGGGTTTCCAAAGGCGGCCCTCTGTCATTGCGAGGAGCAAAGCGACGAAGCAACCTCGGTCGGCCGTTCGCACGGTGCCTCGGATCGAGCGGGATTGCTTCGTCGCGTCGCTCCTCGCAATGACACGGGGCACGATGATCGCAGTCACTAGCATACGCGACTTATCCCGTCACACGACGCGGCGCCGGTGTTCATGCCTGGCCGGCCTCGTCTGCCTGGCCCTCCGCAGCGGTTTCGTCAGGAGCGATGTCCGGCGTCAGCGGCGGCGCGGTGGATACGCCGGTGGGCGCAGGCGCTTCCAGCAGCAGGTCGCCGCGCGGCGGCAGGTCGCGAATGTCCTGCAGCCCGAACTGCGCGAGGAACTGCTTCGTGGTCGCCCACAGGGTCGGCCGGCCGGGGGTCTCGCGGCGGCCGCGCGGCTCCACCAACTTGGCATCCAGCAGCGCGTCCAGGGTCTGCTGCGACAGGGCGGTGCCGCGGATTTCCTCGATCTCGGCGCGCGTGCAGGGCTGGTGGTAGGCGATGATCGCCAGCGTCTCCATCGCCACGCGGGGCAGGCGGCGGGGGATCTCGATCACCTTGCGCAGTGCCGGCGCGAGGTCGGGAGCGGTGCGGAACTGCACGCCGCCGGCGGTGTCCACCAGCTCCACGCCGCGGCCGGCATAGCGTTCGCGCAGGGCGGCGATCACCGCGTCGGCGTCGTCGGTGTCCGGCAGCAACTGGGTCAGCGCGCGGGCGCTGACCGGGGTGGCGCTGGCGAACACCAGTGCCTCCGCGAGACGGAGGGAGGCTTCGGACGGGACAGCGCTGTCCCGGGGTTCAGCGGGTTCGGACGCGCCGGGTTCGCTCAGGGCCGGGGGGGTAGGCTGCGGCGCGTCGTGCGCAGCCCCCTCCCCCCTTGCGGGGGAGGGTCGGGGAGAGGGGCAGTTTGCCTCCGCCCGCTGTTCGTCTGGCGCGGCCTCGGCTCCCGCCGCCCCCTCAACCCGACCCTCCCCCTCAAGGGGGGAGGGGGTAGTCGCGGTGCTGTGCGTGTCCGGGGTCATACCCCTTCCTCTACCCCGGCACGGCCACGGCGCACCAGGATGGGGCCAAAATCATGTTCCTGGCGTAGCCGCACAGCACCCTCGCGGGCCATTTCCAGGCCGGCGATCAGCGTGCTGGCAAGCGCGGCACGGTGCTCCATCGGGCCGTCGAGGTGGTCGGGCAGGAAGCGTTCCAGGCTGGTCCAGTCGGGCAGGCTGCCGAGCAGGCGGCCGAGCCGGCGCAGCGCGTCCTGCACTGTCCACACGGTCAGCGCGCGCGGCTGGTAGCGGCGGGAGCGGGTGCCTCGGCGCACCGCACCCAGGTAGGCGCGGACCAGCGACGCGAGGTCCAACGCGAGGCGGGAGCGGTCGATCTCCGTATGGTCCTCCGGCGCGCCGCGGGCGAATACGTCGTGACCGAGCTGCGGACGCTGGCCGAGCCAGGCCGCGGCGGCGCGGATGGCGGAGAGGTCGCGCAGGCGGATGGCCAGGGCTTCGGCAGCTTCCTCGGCTTCCTGGTCGCCCAGCACGTCGGCCGGCAGCAGCAGCCGCGATTTCAGCCAGGCGAGCCACGCCGCCATCACCAGCCAGTCCGCCGCCAGCTCCAGCCGCACGCGACGGGCGCCTTCGATCACCGCGAGGTATTGCTCGACCAGTGCCAGGATAGAGATCTTCGCCAGGTCCACCTTCTGCGACCGCGCGAGATCGAGCAGCAGATCGAGCGGGCCCTCGAACCCTTCCAGGCGAAGGACCAGCGAAGCGGGGGCGTCAGTGTCCACGGATGCCGCCGCGCCAGCTTGTTCGGTCGCGTCATCGGTCATGGTGGAATCCGCCCCCGCGCCAGGATGAGCCGCCTTCCCCCTCCCCTTGTGGGAGGGGGGTAGGGGGAGGGGTGCTTACGCGGGGAGGGAAGTTTACGGGGAGGGGTGCGTACAGCCGCTGAAGCGGCGCTGTACGCACCCCTCCCCCTGTCCCCCTCCCACAAGGGGAGGGGGGAAGCTCGTACCGGCCGCCGTCAGACATGCACCACGCCGCCGCCGAGGCTATGGCCGGTGATGTGGAACAGCAGGTTCAGCGCCCAGGGAATGACCGCCTCCAGCGTGTCGCGGAACGGGTCGAAGTCGATGCCGAACTCGCCCAGCAGTGGCGGCAGCAGGAACAGGAACAACACGACCAGCAGGATGCCGGCGCGCTCCAGCCGTGCCCAGCGGCGGGCGAGTTCCAGCGGCAGCAGGCCGACGGCGATGCGGCCGCCGTCCAGCGGCGGGATCGGCAGCAGGTTGAACAGACCCAGCACCAGGTTGGACAGGATGAAATACAGCAGGAACGAGCCGACGATCGGATGTAGTCCGACGGCCACGTCCAGCGGGTCGATCCCGGCGGGCAGCGGGCCGGACGGCAGCGGCATCAGCAGTGCGCCGACGAAGGCCAGGAAGAAGTTCATTGCCGGACCGGCGCTGGCGACCAGCGCCATGCCGCGGCGCGGGTTGCGGAACTTGAAGGCCGACACCGGCACCGGCTTGGCCCAGCCGAACATGAACAGAACGCGGTGCAGGGTGAGCAACTGGAAGAGCAGCAGGAAGCCGGGGAGCAGGATGGTGCCGACCCGGTCCACGTGGCGCAGCGGGTTGAGCGACAGGCGGCCAGCGAGGCGCGCGGTGTCGTCGCCGAGCGCCAGCGCGGCGTAGCCATGTGCGGCCTCATGCAGGGTGATTGCCAGGATCACCGGGATCGCGGCGAGGGCGATCTGGCCGATGAGGTCGATCACGCCAGCAGCCGATCGCGCTCTGCGGCGAGGGCGGTGGCGTCGAGCGGCCGGCGGCGGGCCGCTGCGAGCACGCGTGCCGCGGCCAGGCGGGCGGACGCGGCCGGGGTCAGCGGCGGCACCGTCCGCAGCAGTTCCACCGTGGGCGCGAGCTCGCCGGTGCAGTACAGAGCGATGTCGCAGCCGGCGGCCAGCGCCGCCACCGCGCGTTGCGCGGGCGTGCCGGTCAGGGCGTGCATCGCCAGGTCGTCGGTCACCAGAACGCCTCCAAAGCCGAGCCGGCGGCGAATGATCCCCTGGACCACCGCCGGCGACAAGGTAGCGGGCAAAGTGGGGTCCCACGCGGCATAAACAATGTGCGCGGTGAGGAACCAGGGCAGATCGGTGTTGGCGGCGAAGGGCAGCAGGTCGGCACGCAGGTCCACGGTGTGGATGCGCGGCAACGCGAGGTGGCTATCGACCAGCGCGCGGCCGTGTCCGGGGGCATGCTTGCCGACCGGCTGGATGCCGGCGGCCAGCAGGCCGGCGGCGACGGCGCGGCCGAGCCGGGCAACGGCGACCGGGTCCCGCGCGAAGGCGCGGTCGCCGATGACGTTGCTCGCGCCGGGGTGCGCGAGATCGAGCACGGGCGCAGCGGCCACATCGAAGCCGGCGGCGGCGCAGTCCAGGCCGATCAGCGCGCCGGTCAGGAATGCGGCGCGCAGGCCGGCGCGCGGGTTCGTGGCGAAGAGCCGGCCGAGGGTGGCGGCGGCTGGCTGGGCGCGCCAGTGCGGCGGACGCAGACGGGCAACGCGGCCGCCCTCCTGATCGACCATCAGCACCGCGTCGCGCGGCAGGACGCGGCGGAGCACGGCGTTCAGCGCAACGAGCTGCGGCCGGTCCTGGACGTTGCGGCCGAACAAGATGACGCCGGCGGGGGGATGGGCGCGAAAGGCGGCGGCTTCGCCTGGCGACAGGGTCGGGCCGGCGATGCCGACAATGGCGGCCTTTGTGGCGGAGCGCCAAGGCCGAGCGATTGCAGCCTTCCCCCCCTCCCCTTGAGGGAGGGGGGTGGGGGGGGGGGTGCG
>DASXFW010000400.1:0-13091 GCA_036489395.1 Acetobacteraceae bacterium
CGCCTCGGATTGCTCCCCACCCCACCTCGCGATGACGCAGTTACCTCTGGCTTCAGGCTTGGTCGGTAGGCCCAGGATGGACTTGCACCTTCCTGACAAGGCACGCTCACGGACGCACGATGGCCGGGTCAAGCCCGGCCATGACGAGTTGGACCGGTCGGACGCGTTGGACCGGTCGGACGAGTTGGGCCGGACGGATGCGTTGGACCGGTCGGACGCGTTGGACCGGTCGGACGCGTTGGACCGGTCGGACGCGTTGGACCGGTCGGACGAGTTGGATCGGTCGGACGCGTTGGACCGGTCGGACGCGTTGGGCCGGTCGGACGCGTTGGGCCGGTCGGACGCGTTGGACCGGTCGGACGAGTTGGGCCGGTCGAACGGAGGTGACGGGCTGGTCCGCATCACCGCACCACCGCCGCAAGCTTTGTCGCGGATTCAAGCGCGGCGGTGTGCTGATGCACCATCGCGGCGACGCTGGCGTCCCAGAAGCTGGAGAAGCTGGACGGATAGATGCCCATCCACAGCGTCAGCACGATCAGCGGCGCGAACACCGCCCATTCGCGCGGCGTCAGGTCGAGGATGTGGCGCAAATCCTCCTTGGTCAGCCGGCCGAAGATGACGCGGCGGTAGAGGTAAAGCATGTAGGCCACGCCCAGAATCATGCCCATGCCGCCGAGGAACGCCAGCCAGAAATTCACCTGCATTGCACCGACGATGACCAGGAACTCACCCACGAACCCGGACGTGCCGGGCAGGCCGACCGACGCCAGCATGAACAGCATGAACACCAGGCTGTAGCCCGGCATGCGATCGGCGAGGCCGCCGTAGCGGGCGATGTCGCGCGAATGGATGCGATCATACACCACGCCGACAATAAGGAAGAGCGCGGCGGAGACGAAGCCGTGCGACAGCATCTGATACAGCGCGCCCTGGATGCCCTGCACGTTGAAGGTGAAGATGCCGATCGTCACGATGCCCATATGCGCGACGGACGAATAGGCGATCAGTTTCTTCATGTCCTCCTGCGCCAAGGCGACCAGCGACGTGTAGATCACCGCGATGATCGACAGCGTGTACATCAGCGGCGCGTAGTGAGCGGAGGCCTCGGGCAGCATCGGGACGGAAAAGCGCAGGAAGCCGTAGGCGCCCATTTTCAGCAGCACGCCGGCCAGGATGACGGAGCCGGCGGTGGGGGCCTCGACATGCGCGTCGGGCAGCCAGGTGTGGACGGGCCACATCGGCACCTTCACCGCGAAAGAAGCGAGGAAAGCAAAGAACAGCCAGGACTGCATCGCCACGGGGAAGTGGGTGTGCAGCAACACCGGGATGTCTGTGGTGCCGGCCTGGAACCACATCGCGAGCAGCGCGAGCAGCATCAGGACGGAGCCGGTGAGGGTGAACAGGAAGAACTTGACCGCGGCGTAAACCCGGCGCGGGCCGCCCCACACCCCGATGATGAGGTACATCGGGATGAGCACGCCCTCGAAGAACATGTAGAAGACGACGAAGTCGAGCGCGCAGAACATGCCCACCATCATGGTTTCCATGATGAGGAAGGACAGCATGAACTCGCGGACGTTCTTTTGGATGCTGTCCCAGCTTGCCAGGATGCAGATCGGGGTCAGCACGGTAGAGAGCAGTACGAACAACGCGGAAATGCCGTCCACGCCCATCTTGTAACCGACGCCGTAGTCGGGCAGCCACGGCAGGGTCTCGACGAACTGGAAGCCGGCGTCGCGAGGATCGAACTTTATCCAGATCACCAGCGAGACCGCGAGGACGATCAGGCTGGTCCACAACGCGATCCAGCGGGCGTTGGTATCGACGGTCTCCTTGTCGCCGCGCACCAGCATGATGATCACGACGCCGACCAGCGGCAGCCAGGTAACGAGCGAGAGGACGGGGAAGCCGGCTGCGTTCATCTCATTCACCCGAACAGCATGAAGATGCCGATCAGCAGGACGACGCCGATCAGCATGGCGAACGCATAGACCGCGAGCGAGCCGGTCTGGATTTTGACGACCTCACGCGATCCTTCGGATGTCAGGGCTGCGAGGCCGTTCGGCACGCCGTCGATCAACGTCACGTCGCCGGTCTGCCAGAAGGTGCGGGCGAGCTTCATCGTGTTCTGCACGATCAGCGCGTCGTAAAGCTCGTCGAAATACCACTTGTTCAGAAGGAACAAATAGATCGGACGGAAGGTCTGCGCGAGTTGCATCGGCAGCAGCGGGTAGGCCATGTACATCACATACGCTGTGGCGATGCCGAGCAATCCGACGACCGTGGGCGCGGCATCGACCCAGCCCGGCACGGTCTCAAGTCCTGCCAGCACGTGGTTCTGCGCGCCGTTGTAGATGCTGCCGTTCCAGAACGCCTGCCAGTTCTCGCCGATGAACCAGGAATGCAGCAGGAAGCCTGCGCACAGCGCGCCGACAGACAGCGCCAGCAGCGGGCCCATCATGACCCACGGACTTTCGTGCACATGCTCCATCACGTGATGGTCGGCGCGCGACTTGCCGTGGAACGTCATGATGATCAGACGCCAGGAGTAGAACGCGGTCAGGAATGCCGCGATCACCGTGCAGATGAAACCGTAGGCGCCGATGCCGCTATGCGCCGCATAGGCCGCGGTGACGATCGCATCCTTGGAAAAGTACCCGGCGAATGGGAACACGCCGGTCAGCGCCAGGCTGCCGACCCACATCACGCCATACGTCATCGGTATCTTCCGCCATATCCCCCCCATCTTCCGCATATCCTGCTCGTCGGACATGGCGTGAATGACGGAGCCGGCGCCCATGAACAACAGCGCCTTGAAGAACGCGTGGGTGATGAGGTGGAAGATCGCCGCCTGGTACACGCCGACTCCGACCGCGACGAACATGTAGCCGAGCTGCGAACATGTGGAATACGCGATGACGCGTTTGATGTCGTTCTGCACGCAGCCGACGGTGGCGGCGAAGAACGCGGTGGTCGCACCGATGAAGGTGACGAAGGTCAGCGCGGTCGGCGCATATTCCATCAACGGCGACATGCGCGCCATCAGGAACACGCCGGCGGTGACCATGGTTGCCGCGTGGATGAGGGCGGAGACGGGAGTCGGGCCCTCCATCGCGTCGGGCAGCCAGACGTGCAGGATGATCTGCGCGGACTTGCCCATGGCGCCAATGAACAGCAGGAAGCCGATGACCTCGATCGCGGGGAAGGTGCTGCCGAACAGCGCGTAGGTGTCGGCCTGGTGCTGCGCGACGGCGGGGAAGATGGATGCGAACTCGATCGAGCCGAACTTGAAGAAGATCAGCGCGATGCCGACGGCGAATGGCAGATCGGCGATGCGGTTGACGATGAATGCCTTGATGGCGGCGGCGCAGGCGGCGGGGCGATCATACCAGTAGCCGATCAGCAGGTACGAACACAGGCCGACGCCTTCCCAGCCGAAGAAAAGCTGCGCCAGGTTGTCCGACGTCACCAGCATCAGCATGGCGAAGGTGAACAGCGAGATGTAGGCGAAGAAGCGATAGCGCGGGTAGGAATCGTGCGCCATGTAGCCGATCGAATAGACGTGGATCAGCATGGAGACGAAGCTGACCATCGCGACCATGACGGCGGACAGCGTGTCGATGCGCAGCGACCAATCGACGTGGAAGCGGCCGGCGTCGATCCAGGTTGCGATCGGGATCACGCCGGGCGACAGGTCGCCGTTTACCAACTGGAAGAAGGCCAGCGGTCCGCAGATTGCGGCGACGACCATGCCGAGGATCGAGGCGCCTTGCGCTGCACGGTCGCCGATCTGGCGGCCGAGCAAGCCGGCGATGGCGGCACCGAACAGCGGGGCGAAGACGGCGATCAGGTAGAGCATGTCAGCCCTTCATGAGGTTGACGTCCTCGACCTGGATCGAACCGCGATTGCGGAAATAGACCAGGACGATGGCGAGGCCGATCGCCGCCTCGGCCGCGGCGACGGTAAGAACGAACATGGCCATGACCTGGCCGGCGAGGTCGTTCAGTGCGGCGGAGAATGCGACGAGGTTGAGGTTCACCGCGAGCAGGATGAGCTCGATCGACATCAGGATGATGATGACGTTCTTGCGGTTGAGGAAGATGCCGAAGATGCCGAGCACCAGCAGGATCGCGCTGACGACGAGGTAGTGGCCGAGGGAGACGGTCATGAGTTTCCTCCGTCATGACGGGACGCTATCCCGTCCGCGCGGTCCGCCCCGTCATGGCCGAACGCCACTCCGTCATGGCCGAACGCCACTCCGTCATGGCCGAACGCCACTCCGTCATGGCCGGGCTTGACCCGGCCATCTGCGCACGGGCCGCGGTACCGCGCCGGCATGCCGGATCGTGCGTGGTTGGCCGGGTCAAGCCCGGCCATGACGGGGGGTGCTGCGCCTGCCGCGCGCGCGAACTCAATGCCCATGGTGGCCCCCGGCATGTTCTTCCTCGGCCGGCTCTTCTTCCGCCACCTTCGGGCGGAAGAAGCCAACATCGCGCACGCCGGCACCGACCGACATGTCCACCATCTCCAGCGTCTCCGCCACCGTGCGTTCGGTCTGCACGCGGATGCTCTGATGGCGCGAGGTCTTGCGGTCGCGCAGCGTCAGCACGATCGCGCCGATCATCGCGACCAGCAGGATCAGGCCGGCGAGCTGGAACAGCAGGATGTAGTCCGTGTAGATGACGCGGCCGAGCGCCTCGGTGTTGCTGATGTTGGCCGGGGTGGGTGAAAGACGCAGGGTGCCGGCCTCGGGCGCGAATTGCCAGCCGCCGACGAAGACCGCGATCAGCTCACCGAACAACACCACGCCGACCGTCGCACCGACCGGGAGATAGCGCTGAAAGCCGCCGCGCAATTGCGCGAAGTCGACATCCAGCATCATCACGACGAACAGGAATAAGACCGCGACGGCGCCGACATAGACGATGACCAGGATCATCGCGAGGAACTCGGCGCCGGCGATCAGGAACAACGCCGCGGCGTTGAAGAACGACAGGATGAGGAACAACACCGAATGCACGGGGTTGCGCGACAGCACCACCATCGTCGCCGAGGCGAGCAGGATCGCGGCGAACAGATAGAAGAAGAGCGTGGGGATGATCATCGGTAGGGTGCATCCAGCTCGAGGCGGCGTGCGAGCTCCGGTTCCCACCGGTCGCCGTTCTCCAGGAGCTTGTCCTTGTTGTACAGGAGTTCTTCGCGTGTCTCGGTGGCGAATTCGAAGTTGGGGCCTTCGACGATGGCATCGACGGGGCAGGCTTCCTCGCACAGGCCGCAGTAGATGCACTTGGTCATGTCGATGTCATAGCGCGTGGTGCGGCGGGAGCCGTCTTCGCGCGGTTCGGCCTCGATGGTGATGGCCTGGGCGGGGCAGATCGCCTCGCACAGCTTGCAGGCGATGCAGCGTTCCTCGCCGTTGGGGTAGCGGCGCAGGGCGTGCTCGCCTTTGAAGCGCGGGCTGATCGGGCCTTTTTCGTAGGGGTAGTTGATGGTGACCTTGCGGCGGAAGAAATAGTTCAGCGTCAGGCCCATGCCGGCGACGAGTTCGCCCAGCAGCAGGCGGCGCGCGGTGCGGTCGAGAAATGCCATCAGACCGACTCCGTGAGTTGATCGTCATGGCCGGGCTTGACCCGGCCATCTGCGCACCGCCGATCGTGCGTGGATGGCCGGCTCAGGGCCGGCCATGGCGGAAAGATCCTATCCATTGGGCAGCCATCCGAAGGCCATCAGCGCGCCGGCGGTCAGCACCAGCCAACCGAGCGACAGCGGCAGGAACACCTTCCAACCGAGCCGCATCAACTGGTCGTAGCGGTAGCGTGGGAAGGTCGCGCGGGCCCACAGGAAGACGAACAAGCAGAAGCAGATCTTCAACACGAACCAGACCACGCCGGGGATCCAGGTGAACGGCGCGAACGGGATGATCGGCAGCCAGCCGCCCAGGAACAAGATGGTGGTCAGGGCGCTCATGAGGATCATGTTGGCGTATTCGCCGAGGAAGAACAGCGCGAAGCTCATGGCGCTGTATTCGACGAAGAAGCCGGCGACGATCTCGCTTTCGCCCTCGGGCAGGTCGAACGGCGCGCGGTTGGTTTCCGCGAGCGTCGAGATGAAGAACACGATGAACATCGGGAACAGCGAGATGCAGTACCAGGCCGGGATGAAGCCGAACCAGTAGTGGCCCTGCGATCGCACGATGTCGGTCAGGTTCAGCGTTCCGGCGCACAGCAGGACACATACCAACACGAAGCCCATCGAGACTTCGTAGCTGACCATCTGCGCCGCGGAACGCATCGCTCCGATGAACGCGTATTGCGAATTGGAGGCCCATCCGGCGACGATGATTCCATAGACGCCGAGCGAAGAGATGGCGAACAGATAAAGAATGCCAACGTTGATGTTGGCGATCGCCCAGCCGTCGTTCACCGGGATGACCGCCCAGGCGATCATCGCCAGGCTGAATGTCAGCATCGGCGCCATCAGAAAGAGAAGACGATTCGATCCCGCGGGGATGATCGTCTCTTTCATCAGCATCTTCAGCGCATCGGCGAAGGGCTGCAGCAGGCCGAACCAACCAACGACGTTGGGGCCCTTGCGCAACTGCATGGCCGCCAGGACCTTGCGTTCCGCATAGGTCAGATAGGCAACCCCCATCAGCAGCGGCACCAGCAGCAGCAGCGCCTCGGCGAAGGTGAGGATGACGATGCCGAGGTCGGTCTCGTAGAAGAAGTGATACATCGTGCGCTATTCCGCCGCCGCGAGAGTGGTGCCGGCGAAGCTTTCCGTGCAGGCGGCCATGGTGGGGCTGGCACGGCTGATCGGGTCGGTCTGGTAGTAGTTGGCGACGTAGGGCACCAGCGGCGCATCGCTGAGCGCGGCCGGATCGCCGGCGGGCGCGGACTGGTCGGAGCATCCGAACCTTGGCAGGAAGCCGACCCGTGCGAAGGCGGGGTTCGCCTGCTGCAAGCGCTCGCGCACCGCGCCGAGCGTGTTGTAGGGCAGCGTCTTGCCGATCGTTTCGCTGAACGCGCGGATGATCGTCCAGTCCTCACGCGCCTGGCCGGGCGGATAGACGGCCATGGCACCGCGCTGCACGCGGCCTTCGGTGTTGACGTAGGTGCCGTATTTTTCGGTATAGGCGGCGCCGGGCAGGATCACGTCGGCGCGGTGGGCACCGGCATCGCCGTGGTGGCCTTGGTACACCACGAAGGTTTCGCGGCCGATGCGCGCGGTGTCGAATTCGTCGGCGCCGAGCAGCCATAGGAAGTCCACGCCGCCATCCAGCATGCGGGCGAGATTGCGGCCGTGCGGACCGGGGACGAAGCCGAGGTCGAGGCCGGCAACACGCGCCGCGGCGGTGTGCAGCACGTTGAAGCCGTGCCAGTCGGGCGTTAGTGCGCCGATTTCCGCGGCGAGGCGCCAGCATGCGGCAAGCACCGCGGCACCATCGGGGCGGGTCAGCGCGGCCTGGCCGACGATGATCATCGGGTGTTTGGCGTCGCGCAGGGTTTTGGCGAAGTCGCTGCTGCCGTCGTGCAGCGATGCCAGCAGGGACGGCGCGGCGCCGAGGTGCGTCGTCGCGTAGGTGAGGTCGGTCTCGTCGCCGATCAGCGCGATCGGCATGCCGGATGCGAGCCAGCGCTTGCGAATGCGCGCGTTCAGCACCGGCGCTTCCTTGCGCGGGTTGCTGCCGACGATCAGCAACGCGTCGGCGTCCTCGATGCCGGCGATGCTGCTGTTGAAGCAGTAGAAATCGCGGCGCGAAGCGTCGAGCCGCGCGCCGTCCTGCCGGCAGTCGAGGTTGGTGGAGCCGAGCGAGGTCATCAGCTCCTTCAGCGCCAGCATGCTTTCGGCGTCGCAGAGATCGCCGACAACCGCGCCGATGCGCTCGCCAGCCAGGCCTTGCAGTTTCTCGGCGATGGCGGCGAAGGCTTCGGCCCAGGTCGCTTCCTGCAGCTTGCCGTCGCGGCGCACCCAGGGGCGATCGAGGCGGCGGCGCTTCAGGCCATCCATTGCGAAGCGCGACTTATCGCCGAGCCACTCCTCGTTCACGTCTTCGTTCAGGCGCGGCAGGATGCGCAGCACTTCGGGACCGCGCGCGTCGATGCGGATGTTGGTGCCGACGGCGTCCAGCACATCGACGCTGTCGGTCTTCGACAATTCCCAGGAGCGGGCGACGAAGGCGTATGGCTTCGATGTCAGCGCACCGACCGGGCATAGGTCGATGATGTTGCCGGAGAGCTCGGAACCCAGCGCCTTTTCGACGTAGGTGCCGACCTCCATGTGCTCGCCGCGCGCGGTGGCGCCGAGATCGGGCACGCCGGCCACCTCGCTGATGAAGCGGATGCAGCGCGTGCAGTGGATGCAGCGGGTCATCACGGTCTTCACGAGCGGGCCGAGGTTCTTGTCCTTCACCGCGCGCTTGTTCTCGGCGTAGCGCGAGTGGTCCATGCCGTAGCCCATGGCCTGGTCCTGCAGATCGCACTCGCCGCCCTGGTCGCAGATGGGGCAGTCGAGCGGGTGGTTGATCAGCAGGAATTCCATGACGCCGCGGCGGCCGTTGCGGACCATGGGCGAGTCGGTGTGCACTACCATGCCGTCGGCGGCGGGGTAGGTGCAGGAGGAGATCGGCTTGGGCGGGGTCTTCTCGATTTCCACCAGGCACATGCGGCAGTTGCCGGCGATGGACAGGCGTTCGTGGTAGCAGAAGCGCGGGATTTCGACGCCGGCAGCCTCACAGGCTTGCAGGACGGAGGAGCCGTTGGGGACTTCGACTGCGATGCCGTCGATGGTGAGTTTGGGCATTATGCGATGTCCCGTGTTTGCCCGGGGGCGTGGCCGGGCCTGACCCGGCCATCTGCGCACGGACATTGGTACCGCATCGGTGCCGGCATGCGCGACTGTGCGTAGATGGCCGGGTCAAGCCCGGCCATGACGAGCAGTGTCCGTGTGGCGCTCGCGCCGTTGACCGAATGCATGCCCGTCACTCCGCCGCCATGCGCATCGGCGTACCGCCGCGCGCCTTGTATGCCGCGATGCGTGCTTCCATCACCGGGCGGAAGTGCCGGATCAGGCCCTGGATCGGCCACGCGGCCGCATCGCCCAGCGCACAGATCGTGTGGCCTTCCACCTGCCGCGTCACTTGTTCCAGCGTGTCGATCTCCGCCGGTTCGGCGCGGCCTTCGACCATGCGAGTCATGACGCGCCACATCCAGCCGGTGCCTTCGCGGCACGGCGTGCACTGGCCGCAGCTTTCGTGCATGTAGAATTTCGACAGCCGGGCGATGGCCTTGATCACGTCGGTCGATTTGTCCATCACGATGACCGCCGCGGTGCCAAGGCCGCTTTTCACGTCCTTCAGCGAATCGAAATCCATCAGCACGTCGTCGCAGATCGATTTGGGAAGCAACGGCACCGAGGCGCCGCCGGGGATCACCGCTTGCAGATTGTCCCAGCCGCCGCGCACGCCGCCGGCGTAGCGCTCGATCAGCTCGCGCAGCGGGATGCCGAGTTCTTCCTCGACATTGCACGGCTTGTTCACGTGGCCGGAGATGCAGAACACCTTCGGGCCGGAATTCCTCGGACGGCCCAGCGCATTGAACCACGCGGCACCGCGCCGCATGATCGTCGGCGCAACCGCGATGCTTTCGACGTTGTTCACCGTCGATGGGCAGCCATACAGGCCGACGGCGGCGGGGAATGGCGGCTTCAGGCGCGGCATGCCCTTCTTGCCTTCCAGGCTTTCGAGCAGACCGGTTTCCTCGCCGCAGATGTAAGCGCCGGCGCCGCGGTGCAGGAACACGTCGTAATCGTAGCCGGAGCCGCAGGCGTTCTTACCGATCAGTCCCGCCGCGTAAGCTTCGTCGATCGCCGCCTGCAACACGAGCGATTCGTTGTAGAACTCGCCGCGGATGTAGATGTAAGCGGCACAGGCGCCCATCGCGAAGCCGGCGACCAGGCAGCCCTCGATCAGCTTGTGCGGATCGTGGCGGATGATGTCGCGATCCTTGCAGGTGCCAGGCTCGGATTCGTCGGCATTGACAATCAGGTAGCACGGCCGGTCGGACTGCTTCGGCATGAACGACCATTTCAGGCCGGTGGGGAAGCCCGCGCCGCCACGGCCGCGCAGGCCGGACGCCTTCACTTCATCGACGATGGCATCGCGGCCTTTTTCAAGGATCGCCTTGGTACCATCCCAGTCGCCGCGCGAGCGCGCGCCCTGCAGCATCGGATCATATATGCCGTAGAGATTGGTGAAGATGCGATCCTGATCTTTCAGCATCTGTCACTCTCCCGGCGTGAATTGCAAGGTGGTCAACGTGTTGGGACCGCCCTCGGGTGCCGATGTCTGGCGGCCGGTCACTGAGCCTGGCTTCGGGCGTTCGCCGCGCCGCAGCGCATCCAGCAACTGCTTCGTGCGATCCGCATTCATGTCTTCGTAGAAGTCGTCGTCCACTTGCAGGATCGGCGCATTGACGCAGGCGCCGAGACACTCGACCTCGGTCATGGTGAACATGCCGTCGGCGCTGGTCTCGCCGAATGCGGCAATGCCGGTCGCGTTCTTGCACGCCTGCACGATGGCATCGGAGCCGCAGAGCCAGCACGGCGTGGTGGTGCAGACCTGCAAATGATAGCGGCCGACCGGATGGGTGTTGAACATGAGGTAGAACGTGGCGACTTCATAAACACGGATCGGCGGCATGGCCAGACGCCGCGCCGTCGCATCCATGCCGGCAATGGGCAGCCACGCGCTGTCGGTCTGCCGCTGCATCTGTCTCTGCACAAGCCACAGCAGCGGAATCACCGCACTGGCCTGCTTGCCGGCCGGATATCGGGCGAGGATCTTCTCAATCTCCGCCTCGCTCTCCGCATCGAACGCAAAATGCGTCGGCTGCTCGAACGCCGTGGTGTTGCTGTCGGCCATGGTTACCTGTCGATCTCGCCGAACACGATGTCGATCGAGCCGATGATCGCCACCGCATCCGCCAGCATGTGGCGCCTCGCCATCTTGTCCACCGCCTGCAGGAACGCGAAGCCGGTCGGCCGGATCTTGCAGCGGTACGGCTTGTTGGTGCCGTCCGCCACCAAGTACACGCCGAACTCGCCCTTCGGGCTCTCCGTCGCGGTGTAGGTCGCGCCGGCGGGCACGTGATAGCCCTCGGTGTAAAGTTTGAAGTGATGGATCAGCGCCTCCATCGAGCGCTTCATCTCACTGCGGTGCGGAGGACTGAACTTGCGGTCCTGCACCTTGATCGGGCCAGGCTGCATCTTCGCCAGGCACTGCTTGATGATCTTCACGCTCTCGCGGATTTCGGCGAGACGGAGCAGATAGCGGTCGTAGCAGTCGCCGTTACGGCAGACCGGGATCTGGAAATCGACCTCGGCATATTTATCGTAGGGCTGCGCGCGGCGCAGGTCCCACGGCACGCCGGACGCGCGCAGCGGCGGACCGCTGAAGCCCCAGGCCAGCGCTTCCTCCGCACTGACCACGCCAATATCGACAGTGCGCTGCTTCCAGATGCGGTTGGCGGTCAGCAGCTCCTCGAGCTCGTCGATGAATTTGGGAAAGGTGTCGGCCCATTCGGCGATACGTGCTTCCAGGCCGGCCGGCAGATCCTTCGCCACGCCGCCGGGACGGAAATAGTTCGAGTGCAGCCGCGCGCCTGATGCGGCTTCATAAAACTCCATCAGGATTTCGCGTTGCTCGAAGCCCCACAGGCTTGGCGTGATGGCGCCGACGTCCAGCGCGTAAGTTGTAAGGTTCAGCAGGTGGTTCAGCACGCGGGTGATCTCGGCGAACAACACGCGAATCCATTGCGCGCGTTCCGGCGCCGTGATGCCCAGCAGCTTTTCGACGGCCAGCGCGAAGGTGTGCTCCTCCGACATCGGCGAGACGTAATCGAGCCGGTCGAAATACGGCACGTTCTGCATATACGTGCGGTATTCCATCAGCTTTTCAGTGCCGCGATGCAGCAGGCCGATATGCGGATCGGCGCGCTCCACCACCTCCCCATCCAGCTCCATGATCAGCCGCAGCACGCCATGCGCGGCGGGATGCTGCGGACCGAAATTGATGGTGTGGCTGTTGCGCTCGACGACCTTGCCGGCGGTTGGCCGCGCTTCGAGGTCGGGCGTGTCGCTCATGCTTTCGCCTCGCTTGCCGGCTTGGGGGCCTGGGCGGCGCGCTCGACATGCACCTTCTCGTCGCCCGGCAGAGTGGTGATGCCTTCCCAGGGCGATAGGAAATCGAATTTGCGCCAGTCCTGGGTCAGTTGCACCGGCTCATACACGACGGCTTTGCGGTCTTCGTCGTAGCGGACTTCAACGTAGCCGGTGAGCGGGAAGTCCTTGCGCAGCGGGTGCCCCTCGAAGCCGTAATCCGTCAGGATGCGCCGCAGATCCGGCTGGCCGGAGAACACGACACCGAACAAGTCCCAGGCCTCGCGTTCCCACCAGGTTGCGCACGGCCATACCGTGTGCACCGACGGCACCGCATGCGTCTCGTCGGTGGTGACGATGACGCGCAGCCGGTGGTTCAGCGCCACCGACAGCAGATTATAGACAACGTCGAACCGTTCCGCCCGATCCGGCCAATCGACGCCGCAGATGTCCATCACTTGCTCGAATGCGAAACGCGGATTGTCGCGCAACGTGACCATCAGTTCCAGCAGCGAGTCGCGCTCGGCTTCGGCGACGATCTCGCCAAGTTCGGTGCGAACGCCGCGCACGCCAGGCAGCGCGGTCAGCGCTTCGGTGAAATCCTCAGCCACGGAGCACGGTCCCGGTGCGGCGGATCTTCTTCTGCAACTGCATGAAGCCGTAGACGAGGGACTCGGCCGTCGGCGGACAGCCGGGGACGTAAATATCGACCGGCACGATCCGGTCGCATCCGCGCACCACCGAGTAGCTGAAATAGTAGTAGCCGCCGCCGTTGGCGCAGGAGCCCATGGAGATGACGTAGCGGGGCTGCGGCATCTGGTCGTAGACCTTGCGCAGGGCCGGGGCCATCTTGTTGGTCAAGGTGCCGGCGACGATCATCACATCGCTCTGGCGCGGGCTGCCGCGCGGGGCGACGCCGAAGCGCTCCAGGTCG
>DASXFW010000027.1:0-5192 GCA_036489395.1 Acetobacteraceae bacterium
CGCCTTACGCGGCCTGGGGGGTGTGGACCTGTCGACAGGCGCAATGACAAGCCGGTTTATCCGGCACTCGGGTGCTCCGCTTAGGGCGCTGCGGCCCAGGCGTGAAACGTCCGCTTCGGGTCGAGACCCGACATTCAAACTGACCCGCTACCGGCCAAGCCCGGTCATGATACAGGTCGGACTTCAGCCGCTGGTATCATGTCACGTGCCGAAAAGAGCGACGTACACTCCGATGTCCGTCCCGTCATGCCGACCTGCGTCGGCATGACGGTGGGGGCATGGGCCGAAGAGTCAGCCATTTCGGCACCTGGTAGCAATAACCAGGAAGGCGACGGAGTTCCCGTACGGAGCCCGGACCGCACGTCACGGACCGCACGTCACGGACCGGCCCGGCGCGCAATCGCCACCACGAACGGCGCGCCGAGCAGCGCGGTGAGCACGCCGAGCGGAATCGGCTGCGAGAGCGGCAGGACGAACGGCGCGAGCCGCACCAGCAGGTCCGCGATCAGCAGCAGCGCGGCGCCCGCCAGCATAGACGCCGGCAGCAGCGCGCCGGGGCGCTGCCCCAGCACCGGCCGCAGCAGATGCGGCACGACCAGGCCGACGAAGCCGATGCCTCCCGCCACTGCCGCGCCGGCGCCGGCAGCCAGCGCAGTACCCAGCGCCGCCAGCCGCAGCGTGCGCGCGACCGGGACACCCAGGCTGGCGGCGGTCTCCTCGCCGAGGCTCAGCGCATCCAGTCCCGGCCCCAGCCGCAGGAGGATCGCCGCCCCCAACAGGATCGGCGGCGCGGCCAGTGCGACGTGCAGCAGCGAACGGTCGGCGACGCTGCCGAGCAGCCAGAAGGTGAGCTCGGCGAGTGCGAAGGGGTTCGGCGCGAGGCTCAGCGCCAAGGTCAGCAGCGCCGCGGAAAACGCCGACAGCGCTACGCCGGCGAGGATCAGCGACGGCCCGGACGGTGCCCGGCCGGCAAACACCAGCAGGGCGACCGCACCGACTCCGGCACCGGCCAGTCCGCCGAGCGGCAAGGCCGGCGCGAAGCTCTGCGACAGTCCCCAGTAGAACGCCAGCGCCGCGCCAAACCCCGCCGTGCCGGTGATGCCGAGCAATCCCGGGTCGGCCAGCGGGTTGCGCAGCGCGCCTTGCAGCACCGCGCCGGACAGTCCGAGACCACCGCCAACGAGTGCCGCCAGCAAGGTGCGGGGCAGCCGGATCTGCAGCAGGATCAGCCGGTCGGGCAGTGCGAGAATGCCGTCGCCGACCAGCAGCGACAGCACCAACAACACGCCGACCAGCAGGGCCAGTCGTGCGGTCATTGCGCCAGCATGGCGACCGCCCGGGCGGTGAATGGTCCACCGCAGATGGTCAGCGCGGGCGGCAGCGCCCGGTGCGGGATGCCGGCGAGCGCCGGACTGCGCAGCATTTCGGTGGCCAGCGACGGGAAGCCGGGCGCCTGTGGCACAACAAGCAGGTCGGGGCGGTGGCGCAGCAGGGCCTCCATGCCGATGCGATTTCCGTCGGACAGGTTGGTCAGGCCGGCGGCGCGCAGGATGGCACCCATCAGCGTATCGGGTCCGTCGGTGAAGCCGCGCGGTTCCCAGGCGACGGCGGTGACGCGGTGCTCCGGCTGGCGGACCGCTGCAAGCGTGGCGCCCATCGCCGCCACCAGCGCCGCGCCGCGTTGCGGCACGCCCAGCAGCGCGGCTATGCGCAGGGTCTGCGCGCGGATCGCGGCGAAGGTTTGCGGCAGGATGATGCGGTGGACGTGCAGACCCTCCGACTGGAGGATCGCCACGGTGGTCTGCGCGCCATAGGGGCCGGCCAGAACGAGGTCCGGATGCAGGCGCAGCACGGCCTCGGCGGAGGGACGCACGACCGGCAGCGACGCGGCGCGTCCTGCGACGAAGGATAGCGCCGGGTCGCGCGCCAGGGGCGACAGCGCGGCGATGTGCTCTGGCGCGAGAAGCACCAGAAGCTGGTCGGTGCACAGATTGAGGGAGACGACGCGGCCCGCGGCAATTGCCGGAAGGGCGGACAGCAGCAACAGGAGGCCGCAAATCACCAGGCGCATTCCGCTGCGTGTCGCGCCGTCGCTGTCACCGCTGCGAGTACTGCGACGAAGCGATCTCGGGCAAGGGCTGGGACCCATGACACCACGTGCCGAAAAGAGCGACGTACGCTCCGATGTCCGTCCCGTCATGCCAACCACCCCGGCAATGACAAAGAGCTATCGCATCCGCTCCCAGATCCCCGCCGCCTCATCCAGCCGGTCCTGTTCCAGTCCGCAGAAATCGCCGCACGACACGATCGCGACCACCACGTCCGCGTCCACCACCGGCACATGTCGGAAGCCGCCATCACGCATAACATCAAATCGGTACCGGGTGGCGTGAGCGGCCGCAACGGCCCATCAGCGACGGGCAGACAAGGATGCAGCGTTGCCGGCACGACAAGAAAGCTCAAGGACCTCTCATTGGGGATTTGCCTTTTGGGCTAACGTTACAGAGCTAATGATCGCACTGAGAACGCTTGCTGCCTTGCTGGCATCCCAGCCTTGCGGGCAAAGTAACGTCAGTTCGATCATTGTTGACTTCGCGACCTTTGGCTGAATGCCTCCGGATATCTGCACGGTTCCATCGTTTCCGACCATGGTAACATAGAATCCGGAAAACTTGTCCGTGGCTATTGGTGTCAGCCCAAGGTACTTCTGAATATACCCATTCTTGATTCCCCAGTCAGCCTTCGCGGAAGCCTGGTCCCTCAACTCCGAGACGTAATTGGATTGTGCCGGTACGTCCAATGTCGCCATAATGAAGGTACCAGAGGCGCCTTCGATATGATAGGCAAGTATCCCGAACGTACTCGTCGGATCCTCTGATCCCGCATAACGCCGATAGATCTCGGCGCTCTGCTGCGTAAACTGATCGCGAAGCTGCGTTATTTCGCTCGTCGAGAAAGGTTCCCAGGCGCCGGGAATGTTCGCGCCAAACGCGCCGGATTGAACCATTCGCACCTGGATCAGTGCATTCGCGTTGCCCGGCGACGCGAGAAGCGTCAGCGCAAGCGCCATAGGAACGATACTGACGAGGCCGCGGATACGTGCCTTCATGAATGCCGGTTCCCCTTATTGCCGGTTGCAAGATTATTGCGATGTGTTTGCGGCACGGTCAACGAGCCGGAGGTCCCGGGAAGGCTCTCAGCCGTCGAGGTGCGGGTCGTTCCTGAGCCGCCCGGCTTCACAAAACAGGAATGTCAGACGAGCCAGGCCATCCGGTCACCCAGACCGGGCACGGTGGAGCGGCGTTGCGGGTTGCCACCGGCCGACGGGCTGCCCCGCGGCTGGACGAAACCACCGCTGCTGCCACGCAGGTTCGTCCTCCCGTTGCCACAAGGGGAAGGGAACAGGGGGAGGGGAGAGCCTCTGCTTATACCTGGAGTAGTTCCATTGAGGGCGGGTCGGCGTGCTCGGCCGGCCGTCCGCCCCAACAATGACAGAGAGCTATCGCATCCGCTCCCAGATCCCCGTCTCCTCATCCAGCCTGTCCTGTTCCAGCCCGCGGAAATCGCCGCGCGACACGATCCCGACCACCACGTCCGCTTCCACCACCGGAACGTGGCGGAAGCCGCCATCACGCATCAACCGCAGTGCCTCGATCGCGGTGGAACGCGGCGGCATGAAGTGCGGCTTGTGGGTCATTACGTCCTTCAGGTGCGTCGTCGCCGCGTTCTTTCCTTGCGCCAATGTGCGCACGGCGTCGCGCCCAGTGAAGATACCCAGAAGACGCGAATTCCGGTCGGCCACCAGCACCGCACCGACCTTGCGTTCGTCCATGTTCTGGCAAGCCTCCTGCACTGTCGCGCTCGGCGGCAGGGACAACGGCTGCTGGTTGCGGATGATCTCCACCATCTCCCGGTTCATCGCGGCTCTCCTTTACCGGTCATTAACCGCCATGCTGCTCCTGTTCCGCTCCCGTGCCATTGATTGAGATCAAACGGCGGCAAGACGCTCCCGCCGGTTGGCGGCGAGGCGCAGCGCGTAGTCGATCGCCTCGATCAGGCTGTCCTCGTTGGCGATGCCCTTGCCGGCGATGTCGAACGCGGTGCCGTGATCGACCGAGGTGCGGATGATCGGCAGCCCCAGGGTTATGTTCACGCCGGACAACGCGCGCCAGACCCCGGTGGCGGGATCGACATCAAATCCCAGCAGCTTGACCGGGATGTGTCCCTGGTCGTGGTACATCGCCACCACCGCGTCGTACTGCCGCGCGCGCAGCTTGACGAACACGGTGTCGCCGGGAACCGGGCCGCTGATGTCCATGCCGTCCGCGCGGCATTGCACGATGACCGGCGTGCTGATCTCGATGTCCTGCCGGCCGAACAAGCCGCCCTCGCCGGCGTGCGGGTTGAGCGCGGCAATGGCAATGCGCGGGCGATCGATGCCGAGGTCGCGCAGCGCGTCCTGCGTCAGCTCGATGGTACGGCGCAGGCGATCGGCGGTGAGCAGCTTCGGCACGTCTTCCAGCGCGACGTGCGTGGTGACGTGGCTGACCCGCATGTCGCCGTGCGCCAGCAGCATGACGGAGCGGGGGGTGCCGGTGAGGGCAGCGAGCATGTCGGTGTGGCCGGCGTAGTGGTAGCCGGCGAGGTTCAGCGCCTCCTTGTTCAGCGGCGCGGTCACGATCGCGTCGATCGCACCTGATTTCGCCAGGGCGACGGCATGTTCTACCGCGAGGTAGGAGAAGCGACCGGCTTCTGGCGTCAGCACGCCGAAACGGATGGATTCGCGTTCGTCCGCGGCGGCAAGAAAGCCGAGCGCCGCGTTGGCGCTTTCCGGAAATTCCAGCGTCTCGTGGAGCACGTCGAGAGCAGCGTGCAAAGCCGAACGATGGCCGATCACCAGAAGCTGCAGTTCACCGGCCTGGATGCGCGGCTGGAGGCGGCGCGCGGCCTTGACGATGATCTCCGGTCCGATGCCGGCCGGATCGCCCATCGTGATGGCGAGACGAGGCGCGGAATGGTTCATTGGCATCTCCTGGTGGATTCCGGGGCGCAGGACCACTGTCATTGCGAGGGGCGGAGCGACGACGCAATCCCGTTCGTGAAAAGCGGCGGCTCATCACGAACGAGATTGCTTCGTCGCTCCGCTCCTAACAAGAAACTGGAGCCCCCTGTCATTGCGAGGCCGCTTGGCC
>DASXFW010000202.1:0-7149 GCA_036489395.1 Acetobacteraceae bacterium
GAGCCGGATGCGGGAGAACCGCCAGTCCGGTTCGGAGGGAGGGGGAGGCGGGACAACCGTCTCTCCCTACCCCTATCACGCACGATCGTGCATGCCGCGTTTTTCGCTGTACCGAGGTCCGTGCGTGGATGGCCGGGTCAATCCTCGGGTCAAGCCCAAGGACATGGCCCGGCCATGACGGGAAATGTCGATGCCGCATGCGCCAAAACTTACGGCCCCTGGTAGAATTCTTCACGCTGCCGGCGGTGAGATGCGTCTCCACGGTCGTGGACCTTACGGCAACTGCAATGATCTCGCGCATCCTTCACGCGCGGGATTGTTCTCGATCAGGAAATTCCCTGCCAACGTGAGCGTAATTGCTGCACATGCGAACAGTCTTGCCGGAAAATAATTTTTTATCCTAATGGTGTTATGATCTGGACAAGCGGTCGGCCGTGCGCTTCAACGCACGCATGGGCAATATCACGTTTGGTTTACCCGGGCTTCGTCTGCCACGTGGTGCTATGCTCGCTTGCGCCTTGATGCTGCCGTGGTTGTTGCCCGCATGGGCCGACTCGCTCTGCCCTGCCGTGCCGCCTCTGCCCGCGCTGAACCTGCCCCATCTGCGCGCTGCGTTGAAACGCGGCACCGAGGGCGTGATCGTCGCCCTTGGTTCGTCGTCCACGCACGGCAATATGGCATCCGATACCGCGCATACCTATCCGGCCGTGCTGCAGGCTGCCCTGTCGCGCGCCCTGCCGCATGCGCATATCGCCGTAATCAACCGTGGCATCGGCGGCCAGGACGCGAGGGAAGAACTCGCTCGCCTCCAGACCGACGTGATCGCTGTCCGGCCGCAACTGGTGATCTGGCAGGTCGGTGCGAACGGCGCCCTGCGCAACGTTGATCCTGCGGCATTTCGTCGCATGGTGACCACCGGCGTCGCGGCACTGCATGACGCCGGCATCGATGTCGTGCTGATGGACAACCAGCACTCGCCCCGCATCGATGCCGCGCCGGAGCACCGCGCGCTTGACGACGCGCTGGCACAGGTCGCCACCGCGACGGGCGCCAGCTTGTTCCCCCGCTCCCGCCTGATGCGCGAATGGGGGGAGGAAGGTGCGCCGCCGATCGAGTTCGTCGCGACCGACGGCCTGCACCACAACGACCGCGGCTACACCTGCGTCGCGCGATCCGTCGCTCAGGAGATCGCCGCCGCGCTGGCCGAGGCGCCCGCGCTGTCCGCCAGCCGTTAGGGCGCGCTGACCGAGGGCGCAGTCGCCGGAGGCCTGTATCTAACCAGAAACAACGTCCCCCCTCCCCTTGAGGGAGGGGTTGGGGGAGGGGTGCGAGGGAGGGGTTGGGGGAGGGGTGCGAGGGAGGGGTTGGGGGAGGGGTGCGTTCGTCCACTGACCGCGGATGTACGCACCCCTCCCCCAACCCCTCCCTCAAGGGGAGGGGGGACCTACGCTCCGGCCGCGGCCGTTTCATCCAGTCGCGGGTCGGCCGCCGACGGCCGGTGGCATCTCGCAACCAAACGAAGCGCCCGTGCCGGATGAGTGCGTCCTGGCGCGCTCATTCTGATCCGGAATGCGCCACCGAGGTTTCGAATCAGGAACCGTTCGGCGGATAATCCCCGCGTGCAACGCGGGGAGACGAATGCCGCGCATCCCGATCCTGCTGCTTGGATTGCTCGCCCTGTCCGCCTGCGCAACGCGCCCCCCCGGCAGCGGCGCGTATCTCGGCGGCTATGTCGGCGGCCAGGTGGATGCGGAATGCGCGCCGTTCGCCCGCGCCCTCAGCGGCGTTCGCCTGTGGGGCGAAGCGGCAGATTGGTGGCAGGAGGCAAGCGGCCGCTACGGCCGACTGCGCGCGCCGGAAGTCGGCAGCGTGCTGGTGCTGCGCCGCTCCGGCCGCTTGCCGGATGGCCACGTCGCGGTCGTCTCACGCGTGCTGTCCGCGCGGCAAATCCTGGTGACGCAGGCCAACTGGGTGCACCACCGCGTCACCGAGGACCAGCCGGTCATCGACATCTCCGCCGACAACGACTGGAGCCTGGTCCGCGTCTGGTGGCCGCCGGCGGACCAGATGGGCGTGACGGAATATCCCGCCTACGGCTTCATCCTCCCCGCCCGCCCGGCCTCGCACGACCAGCTTATCGCCGCGACGCCACGGGCGATCCGCAGCCTGACTGGCGGCTGAGGCTCAGGCGGCGTCCTCCCGCCGGTCGCGCACCTTCACGTAGGCAAGCTGCGCATGGTCTGCGCAGTACGGCTTGCCGGGTACCGACTCGGCATCGCAGAAGCGGAAGCTGCGTGTGCCCGGCTCGCCAATCGGCCAGCAGCAGGTGATGACGCGGCCATATGGGCGCGGCGGCGGCGGCGCCACGCGCGGCGCCGGCGGCACCGGTGTCGGCCGCGGCGCGACGTGGACCGGCGCCATGACCGGCCGCGGCATTGAGTGCGCCGCGGCGCCGAACCCGGTCGAGGCCAGCGGCGGCAGTGTCGGGCCGGCCATCCGGCGCATCGGTGCCCGCGGCACCAGGCCAGGATCGCCCTCGCGGCGGATCGGCGATGGCCGGGCGCTCAGGTCCAATCGATGGGCCTTGCCAACCACTGCGTTCTTCGACACCCCAAGCCTGCGACCGATCTCGGCGGTGGAATGCCCCTCCGCCCAGAGTTCGCGCAGCCTGACGATGGTTTCCTCGGCCCACTCCATATTGTGGTCTCCCCCCGCGGTCCAACCACAACATACAGTTGGTTTGCCCGCCGGCTCAACGGCCGATTCGGGGGGGAGCACAAAAAGTTGTGGACAAGTCGGGGGACGACCACAAAGTCTGGTTGAATCGAGTCCCTACCCCAGTGCCGCCAGGTTGCCCGCGACCGCCCGGGTGGTCGGGTGCTCCGGACCCAGCGCCGCGGTGTAAATGCCCAGCGCGTATTCCAGCGCCGCCCGCGCGGAGACCGAGTCACCCAGGTCCCGCAACACGCCGGCCAGATTGTTGGCATCGCGGCCGACGCTGGGATGCTGCGGCCCCTGCGTCCGCTCGTCGATCGCCAGCGCCCGTTCGAACACCGAATACGCCACCTCCAGGTCGCCGGCGTCGTGCAGCACCAGCCCGAGATGATTGAGATCGGTCGCGACCTCCGGGTGCTCCGGCCCATGTTCCTGGGTGTGCAGCGCGCGGGCGCGCTCCAGCAGCGCCGTCGCATCCACGAAGTCGCCCAGGTCGTGGACGATCCGCCCGAGCGCTCGCAGATCGTCGGCGAGAGCCGGGTCGTCCGGTCCCAGTTCGGCCTGGCGTTGCTCGATCAGGCGTTCCAGCTCGGCGCGCGTGGCGCGCAGTTCGGCGGGCGAAGGCATGCGCTACACCTTGCCCGCGGTGCGGGATGCGTCAAGACGTGCGCTTGTCATTGCGAGTTGCCACCGGCCGGGGGCGGACCCGCGACTGGATGAAACGTCGGCGGCTTGACGTAGGTTCTCCCCTCCCCTTGAGGGAGGGGTTGGGGGAGGGGTGCGTACATTCACTGACCGCGGATGTACGCACCCCTCCCCCAACCCCTCCCTCAAGGGGAGGGGGGAACCTTGTTTCTTGTCAGGCCGCCTGGCCGAAGCAATCCCCCGGGGAGATTGCTTCGCCCAGGCGGCCTCGCAATGACAGAGGGCGGCTACTCCGGCCGCGGCGGCGGCCACAGCGCCTTCTTCAGCACCGCGCCCATCATGTCGATTGCCACGTCAGCCGCGCGGATGATCCGCCCCATGCTCATGAAGCCATGCGGCTGGTCGGAGAAATGCATGTGCGTCACCCGTACACCCTCACGCTCCAGCCGGCGTGCATAAGCGATGCCCTCGTCGCACAGCGGATCGTACGCGCAGGTCAGCACCAGCGCCTGCGCGGTGCCGGCCAGATCCACCGCGCGCAGCGGCGAGGCGCGCCAGTCGCGCTCATCGTCGCGGCCGCGCATGTAATGATTGATGAACCAGCGCATCGTCGCCGATGTCAGCGGCACGCCTCCGGTGATGGTCTGCGACGACACGGTGGTCATCATCATGTCGGTCGCCGGATAGATCAGCAGTTGGAACACGAGCGGCGGCAGCGTGCCGTCGCGCGCCATCAGCGCCATCACCGCGGCCAGGTTGCCGCCGGCGGAGTCACCACCGACCGCGACACGCGATGCGTCGATGCCGAGCGAGTCCGCGTTGGCGATCGCCCAACGCGTGGCCGCCGCGCTGTCATCGACCGACGCGGGGAATTTGTGTTCTGGCGCCATGCGGTAATCCACCGACACCACGCGACAGCGCGCGATATTGGCGAAGCGCCGGCACACCACGTCGTGCGAGTCGAGGTCTCCCAATAGCCAGCCGCCGCCGTGGTAGTAGATCAGGGCTGGAAGTTTGTCGGTGGCGCCGGTGTCCAGGCCGCGGTACAGGCGCAGCTTTATATCGCCGTGCGGGCCGGGCGCGGCGAGGTTGCGCACCTCCGCCACGTCTTCCGGCTGAGGCTGCAGGATCCTGCGGCTGTTGCTGTAGGCTTGGCGGGCTTCGTCGGGGGTTAGAGTCTCGAACGGCGGCCGGCCCGCCGCGCGGATCATGTCGATGACGAGCTGGGCGTCGGGGTCTAGCGGCATGCGTCTCGTTCCTCGTTATTGTGCGATCTCAGGCGGCGCTTTCCCGGTTGGCGAGGTTCCTGATTTTGACACTGAGTTTCGCAGAGGCCGGCACCGAGTTTCACAGAGAGGATTTATTGCTGGCCGAGCGGCACGACAATTCGCGCCTACGCTCGGACTCATTGAATCCCTTCTCTGCGAAACTCTGTGCCTGCCTCTGCGAAACTCTGTGTTAAAAATGCTTGCCATGCCAACCGCACGAACTTCGCGTGACTACACCGATCAAGCCGTAAACGAAAGCACGGCAGCCGCCACCTCGCCAGGCTTGTCGAGCTCGGCCAGATGCCCTGCCCCGTCGATCACCCGCACCTCCGTCTTCCCGCGGATGCCGGACGCAAACCGATCCGCATAGCTGCGCGGCATGATGCGATCCTGCGCGCCCCACATCAGCAGCGTCGGCGCCTGCACCAACCCCAGCCGCTTCTCCAGCCGCGTGTTCCCCAACGGCCAGAAAATCCGCGCCGCCGCCTCGCTCGCCCGCACCTGCTCGATCGGCCACTCGACCGAGTTCGCCCCATCGGGGACGCTCTTCAATCCCGTCCAGATCGCCGGATCGGCACACATCAGTCCGGGCACCGCGTCGCCACGTTGCGCCCACGGATCGGTCGGCGGGTCCTTCTCATCGAACAACCCGAACGGCGCGATCAGCGCGAGCCGCCGCACCGACGCCGGCCACAGCGCCGCCATTTCCAGCGCCAGCGATGCCCCCACCGAGCTCCCGGCGAGGTCGGCGCCGTCGAGCCCGGCCTTCTCTAACAATTCCCGCACCGCCAGCAGCCAGTCGAGATGCGAGTCCAGCACCGTATGGCCGCGATCGCCGCCGGGGAAACCCGGCACCGACGGCACGATCACCGTGCGGCTTTGGGCCAGCTCGTCGAGGAACGGCACCCAGCGCGGCAGCCCGCCGAAACCGGCGAGGAAGCCGATCTTCGGGCCGCTGCCCTTGCGCCAGATGCGGGTGGGAAAGCCGTTGACATCGACGGTCAACGTCTCGGGATCGCTCACGGCAGTGCTCTCCGTTCGATTATTCGGCTGCGAGTTTCGGCAGGTACGCCGGCACGTCCGCGCGCTGTTCCGCCGCCATCGGTTGCGGCCACCAGCGGTCCTCCCATTCGGAGAACAAGCCCTTCAGCTTCGGCATCACGTCGCGCGCAAACGTCTGCGTGTTGTAGCGGCACAAATCCTTGCTCATGTTGCCGAACTGCAAAAGCAGCATCAGGTGTCCGACGTTCAGGTTGACCGCGACTTCGCGCAATTGCTCCGCCACTTCGCCGGGCGAGCCGATGATGACGTAGCCCTTGTCCACGATCGCGTCCATCTCGCGCGCGACGGAGGCGAAGCGTTCGCCGGTGGATTTGCCGCGCACATTCGCATCCGCCGCCTGCCTGATCTGCGATTCGATGCCCGCGCGTTGGCTGCCTTCGCTGGTATAGCCGGGCGGCGTGGCCCAGCGCGCATCGACATGCAGGCAGCGACCGTAGAAGTATTCCGCGGCCTCGCTGTAGAGATCGAAGGCGTGCTGCCGGGATTCGCCGACGCCGATGAATTGCAGGAAGCCGGCCTGATAGGGATTGGGCTCCTTGCCCAGCCGCTGCATCTCCGCCCAGAAACCATCCATCGTCGCGCGGCCGGCCTTGTAGCCGTAATACGACAGGTAGCAGTACACGTAGTCCATCTCGGCGCACCAACGCCACGTTTCGACCGAACCGCCGCCGGGTATCCAGATCGGCGGATGCGGGCGCTGCACCGGGCGCGGCCAGATGTTCACATAACGCTGCTGGTTGAAGCGGCCGTTGAAGGCGAACGTGTCCTGCTCGGTCCACGCACGCAGCACCAGGTCGTGTGCCTCGTGGTAACGCTGGCGGAGCTGACTGGGATTGGTGCCGTAGCAATAACAGGTGTCCATCGGCGTGCCGACCGGAAAGCCCGCGATCAGCCGCCCACCGGAAATCACGTCGATCATGGCGAATTCTTCCGCCACGCGGGTCGGCGGATTATACAACGCGAGCGAATTGCCCATCACGCAGATGGCGGTGTCCGTCGTGCGACGCGCGAGCGACGAAGCGATCAGGTTGGGCGACGGCATCAGGCCGTAGCCGTTGGAATGATGCTCGTTCACGCACACCGCATCGAAGCCGCAGCTCGCCGCGTATTCGAGCTCGTCCATGAAGTCGTTGTACATGTGATGCGCGCGCTTCGGATCGAACAGGGAGGAGTGGATGTCCACCCACACCGAGGGGTTGGCGTCGCGGAAGTTTTCCGGAAGCTCGGTGTACGGCATCAGGTGGAACCACATCAGCTTCATCGCAATCCTCCGCTTCGGCTTCGGCTACGCGCTCTATCCGCAGTGCGAGACGGCATCGTGCCTTCCTGTCATTGCCCTGTCATTGCGACTTGACCACCGGCCGGGGCGGCAGACCCACCCTGGACGAAACTGGCGCCATACTGTCATTGCGAGGCCGCTTGGCCGAAGCAATCCCGGTCGTGATAAATGTAAGGCGAC
>DASXFW010000236.1:0-6468 GCA_036489395.1 Acetobacteraceae bacterium
GCCGGCGGCTCGTCACGACTGGGATTGCTTCGGCCAAGCGGCCTCGCAATGACAGGGGGCTCCAGTTCATCCAGTGCGGGTCAGCCGCCAGGCTGGCGGGGACCTCGCAATGACATTGTTCTGGCGCGCGCTACTCCGCAAACTCGCCCGGCCGCAGCAGCCGTGCCATCCGGTCCAGCACCCCATTCGCCAGGCCTGGTTCGGGGCCCGCAAAGAACCCGCGCGCCACGTCGAGATATTCGTTGATCGCCACCTTGGCCGGCGGGCCGCCCTCCATCGCCAGCTCCGCCGCGCAGGCGCGCAGCAACGCACGCAACACCGCGTCGAGGCGCTCCAGCGGCCAATCCTCCGGCAGCGATTCGGCGATCATGCGGTCGATCGTGTCCTGCTGGCGCACCGCGGCGCGGACGATACGGGCGAACAAGGGAATGTCGGCGTCGGGGACGCGGCCGTCCTCGAAACCGCCGGTGCCGGGCAGCTCGCCCAGGCGATGGCGCACGAACTGGTCGATCACCGTTTCCGGGTTCTCCGGGCCTTGCTCGGCCTGGAACAACGCCTGGACGGCGGCGACGCGCGAGGCCGTGCGCGGACGGCGCCGCGGCTTGGGAGGCGATTTGGCCATGCGGATCAGGCCGCGCCGAGACGCCGCGCCGCGTTGATCTGCAGCAGGGCCGCGGACGCTGCTTCCGCGCCCTTGTTGAAGCCGCCGGCGCCGGAGCGTGCTTCTGCCTGCGCCAAAGTGTCGCAGGTCAGCAGTCCGGTGCCGAGCGCGATGCCGAACTGCAAGGCCACGCTCATCATGCCTTCCATCGTGGCGCGCGAGATGAATTCGTAGTGGTCGGTCTCGCCGCGTATGATGCAGCCGAGTGCGACAAATCCATCGTATCGCTTCGGGCCGCGCAACGCGATGCGGATGGCCTGCGGAAGCTCGAACGATCCGGCCACGTCGAGAGTTTCGAATGTCGCACCGGCTTCGCGCAGGATGCGCGCCGCGCCGTCGCTCAGGCCGTCAATGACCGTGCGGTAGTACGGCGCGCGCACCACCAGCAGATGCGGCGGTGGACCGTCAACGTGCGGGGCGGATGGAAGCGGGGCGTCTTCGGTACTCATGGCCTAATGTGTCATGGCCGGCGCAGGCTGGCCACCCACGACTTTGCGGCGCGGCGCAAAGGAAACACGTGATTGGCCGGGCCAGGCCCGGCCATGACACGTGGGGTGTTCATCCCTCGTAGTCCACGCCGACGATATTCGGGATCGGCCGCTGCTCTACGATGTTCAGCCCGTAGCCTTCCAGCCCGACGATCGTGCGCCGGCGGTTGGTCAGCAGGACCATGTTCTTCACGCCGAGATCGAGCAGGATCTGCGCGCCGATTCCGTAGTCGCGCAGCACCCGCGGTGCGCGCGGATTGTCGGAGGACAGCAGCCGCACGCGTTCGGCCAGCGCGGTCTTGCGGTGCTCGCGGATCAGCACCACGACGCCGCGGCCGGCGCGGCCGATCATGTGCATCGCGTTATGAATCGCGATCCAGTGCGGCGACCCGGTCATGTCGTCGAGCAGATCGACCGCGTGCATGCGCACCATGACAGGCTCGGGTCCCGACAGGTCGCCCTTCACCAGCACCAGGTGCTCCTGGTACTCGACGGTGTTGACATAGACCATCGCGCGCCATTCGCCGCCGGCGGGGTGGTGGTACTCGCCTTCCTCGACCTTGCGCACGAGGCGCTCGGTCATGCGGCGATGCGCGATCAGGTCGGCGATCGAGCCGAGCTTCAGATTATGCCGCTGGCCGAACGCGACGAGTTCCGGCAGGCGCGCCATGGTGCCGTCGTCGTTCATGATCTCGCAGATCACCGCGGCGGGGTACAGGCCTGCCTTGCGGGCGATATCGACCGAGGCCTCGGTGTGCCCGGCGCGGACCAGCGCACCGCCTTCGCGTGCCATCAGCGGGAACACGTGGCCGGGCGTGGTGATGTCGTCGCGCGTGGTTTCCGGGTTGATCGCGACGGCCACGGTGTGGGCGCGGTCATGCGCCGAGATGCCGGTCGTGACGCCCTCGCGCGCCTCGATCGACACGGTGAACGCGGTCTGGTGCCGCGTGCCGTTCTGGGCGCTCATGAGCGGCAGCGCGAGTTGCTCCACGCGTTGCTGGGTCAGCGCCAGGCAGATCAGCCCGCGCGCGTGGCGGGCCATGAAGTTGATCGCGTCGGGCGTGGCGAACTGTGCGGGAATCACCAGGTCGCCTTCGTTTTCCCGGTCCTCGTCATCGACCAGGATGAACATGCGGCCGTTGCGGGCCTCCTCGATCAGCTCTTCGGCGGCGGCGAGGTATTGCGACAGTTCGGCGGTGCGCAGGCTTTGCAGGCTCTGGTTCGGCATTTCAGGCGGTCTCCGCGAGCCGCGCGACGTACCGCGCCAGCATATCGATTTCGATGTTCACCGCATCGCCCGGGCGGAGCGAGCCGAAGCCGGTCACCTGGGCGGTGTGCGGAATCACGTTCACCCCGAAAGTATCGGCGCCGACCTCGTTGACCGTCAACGATACCCCATCGACGGCCACGCTGCCCTTCACCGCGATGAAACGGGCGAGCTCGCGCGGCACGCGGAATTGCCAGCGGGTCGATGCGTTTTCGGGGGTTGCCGACAGCGCTGTTCCGACGCCATCCACATGGCCGGACACGATGTGGCCGCCAAGCTCGTCACCCATCCGCAGGGAGCGCTCCAGGTTAACGCGCGTGCCGACCCGCCAGATGCCGAGGGTGGTGCACGCGAGCGTCTCGGCCGAGGCGTCGGCGGCGAACCAGTCGGCACCGATCTCGGTCGCGGTCAGGCAGCAGCCAGAGCATGCGATGGAGGCGCCGATGGCGATGGAGGCGGTGTCGGGCCAGGGCGAGGCGATGACCAGGCGCATGTCCTGGCCGCCGCCGAGCGGGGTGATGGCGCGGACGGTGCCGAGCGCGGTGACGATGCCGGTGAACATGCGGGTCTCATGCAGTCGCTACTGCCCAGTAGGTAAGCGAGGCGGCGGCGCTTGGCAATCCGTCCGAGACCGGCGCCTCGCCAGGGTCACCGAGTCAGTCGATGTAGAAATGGCGGCCGACGTTCGATCCGCGACCCGGCCGCCGGACTTGCCAAGCCGGCTTCCCTTCTTTAAAGGAACGAACCGATGAACAAAGCAACGACATAAGCGGATAAAGGGGGAGATTTTGCCATGGGATTCTATGGCCGCCTGCCGACACTTGGGGTAATTGTCGCCATGCTTGCACTCTCAGCGTGCGGCACTACACAGATGACGGTGCACTACACACCACTCTCTGCTGTCGACTCACTAACGAATCCGGGTGATCCTGCCCCCAAGATCTATGTGCGGCGCTTCGCTGATCATAGAGCGAATCCGGGAGACATCGGCGGCAACAAGAATCTGTACGGTGTGACGATCAATAACGTTACGACGTCGGATGACCTGAGCATCATCGTTGCCGGCGCCGTCACCGACGCGTTGCGCAAGGGTAACGCCGCAGCGGACATGCATTCGGAACACGGTCCCGACGACGCCATTCCGGCGAACGAATGGCGCGGCTACGACGTCGTGGTCGGCGGCGAGATCCTGGCAGTCGATGTGGTATCGAAACCGGGGTGGAACACCGTGGACAGTCAGGCCCATATGGTGATCCGGGTCAGCGTCAGCCGTGGCGGCAACACCACCTGGGTCGGCCCGATCGAAGGCACCGCCAGCGAGTCGATGGCCGGGGGCGGCCTCACCAGTGCCATGAGCGATGCGCTGGACGGCGCGATCCAGAATTGCATGCGGACCATGATCCAGCAGCTCCGGGCGAGCGGCAGGCTGACCCGTACGTAAGCGACGGACGGCGGGCGGATCAGGCGCGGCGGAGCAGTTCGGTCAGGACATCGTCACCCATGCTTCTCCGCGTGCAGGCGTTCGAAACACGGCATCTCCGTCAGCGTCTCGCGATGCCGGTGAACGTGCGGGTCTCGTGCAGTCGATACTGACCAGTAGGTAAGCGAGGCGGCGGCGATTGGCAATCCGTGCCTCGGGCGGTTGGCGGTTCGAATGTCGGCAATGGGTGGGGAGCGGACGCCTATGCGTGGCTACCGCAGAACCAGGGCGTCGCCACTAAGAATTTTTCTGCATCTTCTGGCGATGCGAACGGACCTACCAACCTGCCGGAATGCCTGTTCTTGAATGTAGTCCCTTCGACCCATTCCTGCTCATCGAGATATGTTTCACCATTGCGGAACTCCAGCACGTCGGCCGCTCGCTTTCCGTCCACGCTGTAGAGCTTGAACGCGCTTCGGTATTCTTGCCCTTGTATCGAGGACTTGCTCATTCGCCACCTCACATTAGGTGCTCGCCGCGGACCCGACAGCATGCCTGGAAGTCGTTTATCCGAGCATCAAGCAGCATCCGCGAACAGACAGGACGATGTCTGAGCCGGGTCGCGCCCGGCATTCAAACCGACCCGCTACCCTCGGGTGATGCCGCACGGCTGTCGCGGGCTCAGTCGGTGTAGAACTCGTCGAGTGCCGGTGTAAGGCCGGGTGGATCCAGCACGATCTCCCCAGCAGTGAAAATCTTGCTGGCGATATCGCCATTCGGTTGGCGCGAATGGCGCACGATACGCCGCGTCTCCGGCCAGACGATCAGGTAATGCATGACTGACGGCACGGGGAAATAGTCGCGCAGCTTGAGGCCGCGATCGACGCCGCTCGTGGTGGGGGACAGCACCTCGACGACCGCCGGCGGATCGGGCACGGCAATCGCATCAGCCGGCAACCGGTCACCGCCGCAGCGCAGCACCGCGTCGGGCTCGTAGTCACTATCGCCGACCTCGATGGTCATGCCGCCGGTGAATACCTGGCACGCCAGTCCGCGCACGACGCACCGCGGCACGCAGGGCATTGACGGCCGATATCTTGCGAAGGTTGTGTGCTGCGCGTTCGGGAGCCATGGCGACCACGACGCCTTCGATGCGCTCGAACCGGTGCGACGGCTGGCGCTCGGCCCACGCCCGATATTCCTCGCGCGTCATGCGTACTTCCGGCTCGAAGGACTGGACGCGCGGCATCATGGACCTCCGGTCCGGACACGTAGCAGGCGGGGGTTCGCGGTCAAGCGATCGGTTCAGCCGCGCCTGACGAGCTCGGTCAGCACATCGTCGCCGAGCAGCGTCGCGTCCTGCCGCACGAACCGTGGCATGTCGGCCAGTCGCTCGATGCCGAACGCCTGCACCGCCGGCCAGCCGTCGCCGCCCATCACGCCGGGCGCGTGGAACCAGGCGATGCGGTCCACCAGGTCGGCGCGCAGCAGCGCGGCGGCGATCTGCGCGCCGCCTTCGACCAGCAGGCGGGTGATGCCGGCGCCGCCCAGCGCGGTCAGACCGGCGCGCAGGTCCACGCCGCTGGGTGCGCCGTCGATCTCCAGGATGCGCGCGCCGAGGTCGGCGAAGGCGCGGCGGCGGTCGGCGTCCGCGCCGGAGCGGATCAGCATCCAGGTTGGCGTCTCGTGCGCTGTTGCGATCAGCCGTGCGGTCAGCGGCGTGCGCAGATGGCTGTCGGCGACGACGCGGACGATCGGGGTGGGACGGAAACCGGACAGGCGGCAGGTCAGGTCCGGATCGTCGGTCAGCACCGTTCCGACCCCCACCAGGATGGCGTCGTTGCGTCCGCGCAGGGCGTGCGCGGCACGCCGTGCCAGGGGGCCGGTGATCCAGCGGCTTTCTCCGCCGTGTGTGGCGATCCGCCCGTCCAGTGTGGACGCCAGCTTCAGTGTGACCAACGGCCGGCCGGTGGTGACGCGCTGGCGGAAGCCGGCAAGGATTTCGTTCGCTTCGTCTGCCAGCACGCCGTGCTCCACCGCGATGCCGGCGTCGCGCAGTCTCGCCACGCCGCCGCCATCCACCCGCGGGTCGGGATCGTGCGCGCCGATCGCCACGCGGGCGACGCCGGCGGCGATCAGCGCGTCGGTGCAGGGCGGGGTGCGGCCGTGGTGGCAGCAGGGCTCCAGCGTGACATACGCGGTGGCGCCGCGGGCCTGCGCGCCGGCCATGGCGAGCGCCTGCGGTTCCGCATGCGGCCGGCCGCCGGGGGCGGTGACGGCGCGGCCGACCACGCGGCCGTTATTGACGATGACGCAGCCGACCGAGGGGTTGGGCCATGTGCTGCCCAGTCCCCGGCGGGCCAGGGCAAGCGCGGACCGCATATGCGCGAGATCTTCGGGGGCCATGTGGGATGCTAGCGCGTTGGGGCCGTGCGCGAGAAGGCGCCGTCGGGCGGCCGCCAGGGCAATCGGGTGAACAGGGAAGGCCGGGGCTTTCAGCCCCGGACCCCGACCAAGGGGCGCGGCCCCTTGGATCCCCGCCAAGGGCATTGCCCTTGGGGCCCTTTACTTCGCTGGATGGCCGGGAGGGGGCACAGGGCCGGAGGACCCCGCATCGCCAACGTTGGCGACG
>DASXFW010000272.1:0-2231 GCA_036489395.1 Acetobacteraceae bacterium
CCGACCTTCGTCGGCATGACGTGGGGGCGCCGAGCGTGCCTCCCATCCGCGCGCATGGAAGGCCCCAGTTTCTTGTTAGGAGTGAATCGACGAGGCCATCTCGCTCGGGATAAGCCGCTGCTTGTCACGAACGAATTTGCTTCGTCGCTGCGCGCCTCGCAATGACATTTTCGCTCTACGAAAGCGTCGTGTCCGGTATCACCCTTTGCGGCGGCGGCGCGCCCAGCCGAGGCCGAGCACCGAGACGCCGAGCATCGCGATGCTCGCAGGTTCCGGCAGGTCGTAGCCGACGGTCCGCAACGCGATAACCTCCGGTGAATCAAGCAGAAGGTCTGGCGCATTACGGGTGGGGCTGGATGATGTAAGCGTGAGGCTGGCGGACTGACCGGAACAGGAGAATGCCTGCTGCACCAGCGCGATACAGCCGGACCCGCCCCAATCGGCATAGTCGCCAGAGGAGTTCTGGTTGAACGGCGCAATGTCGGTGACACCGCCATTGATAGAAAAATACGACGAGGCAGAGCCGGACGTGGTCAGGCTCGCGTGTCCGGCGGAGGAATAGCGGAACATGTCCAGCGCGCCGATATAGGTATCGCCGTTCAGCGGATCGTCCGGATCGCCCGCGTCTTCATAAACCGGAGGTGTGGACAGGTGGTCCTGCTGCACGATGTTGAGCACCGAACCCGAGCCACCGATGCCCAGTACCTCATCCACCTCATGCTGGATGACGCGGGTCGGATTGTAGTCGCCGCCGCCGCCGAACCCCAGCAGGTCGGCGCCGTTCAGATACACGATACCGTCGAAGGATCCGCCGACATCGAAAGCGCCGTTCGCGGAATAGAGGCCCGGCGCACCGGAGAAACCCAGCGCGCGGAAATCGGCACTTGTCTCCAGGATCAGGTCGGCCTTGTTGCCAGTGCTCAGGTGTTGATAGGGAATCAGCGCCGTCGGATTGCCGGTGGCGGTCGCATTGGCCAGCATGGCCGACGTGTACTCGGCGTAGGGCGCGAGATAGAACGTGCTCTGGCTGCCACCGAGATAGCTCGCACCGGATGGCGCAAGCTGGAAATCGATATCGACCTGGTCCGTGTTGCTGAAATTGCCGTAGAACGTGAGCGCATTGTCGATATCGGTCTCGATGGTGCTGGCGTTTGCGCTACTGCTGATCGAGCTGTCGAACGTCGGGACGATGGTGACGGCGTGTGCTGGCAGGACCGTCGCGGCGAGGCCGAACCCTGCGCTCGCCGCGAGGATGCGCGGCCAGATTGCCGCGGCACGTCCGCCATGCCGTCCCTGGGCAGCCACACTGCGCATGTCTTCGTATTCCTGATTGGCTGCCGCTGCACGCGTCGCAAAATTCCGGAGGGTAACTCCCTTACGTTAGCGACAGATTCGCCATTATGCAACCATTCGCCGACCACCATTCACCAGCCGCCGGCCACCCGAGGAGTCACCGGACAACGACTGTGGCGATGTCCCGTATCGTGGCGTCTGTCTGTGCACGCGAGCGCGATTCGGCGTAAAGCAGGCACAAGGCGCCGTGCGCCATGTTGGGCAATCCAGGGCCGATCTCATGCCGACTGTATATTTTGTTACCCACCCCGACGTGTTGATAGATCCCGCCGTGCCAGTCCCTGATTGGCCTCTGTCGCCGCGTGGGCGGAAGCGCATGGCGCGCGCATTGATATCGCCGTGGGTCAAAGGCATTCGCGCGATCTGGTGCAGCGCGGAGAGAAAGGCCCGAGACGGCGCGGACGTCCTGGCCACGCACCTGCACCTTCCCGTCAGCGAATTGGCGCAGTTGGGCGAGAATGACCGCTCGGCGACCGGATATCTGCCCCGGCCGGAATTCGAGGCCGTGGCAGACCAGTTCTTTGCCAATCCGTCGCAGAGCGTGCGCGGCTGGGAACGCGCCGTCGATGCGCAGCACCGCATCGTGGGCGCTGTCGATCGCGTGCTTGCCGCCTCGGTTGATTGCGGCGGAGACATCGCAATAGTCGCCCACGGCGGCATCGGAACGCTGCTCATGTGCTCCCTTCAACATGCGACGATCAGCCGTGCGCACGACCAACCACCCAGCAACGGCGGCAACTTTTTTGCCTTCGACGCCGAGACCCGGCGGCTTCACCACGGTTGGCGTCCGATCGATGAGTGACATCAGACGTCGAGAAGGCTGAGGCTCCAACACGGTCGCACAGCCGATGCTCACCCCGTCATGGCCGGGCTTGACC
>DASXFW010000285.1:0-14636 GCA_036489395.1 Acetobacteraceae bacterium
CTGGCCAGCGCTTCGCCGTCAAATACCCGAGGTGGGAGCCGTATGCGGGAAATCCGCCCGTACGGTTCTGTGCGGGGGGCGCGCGGTAACGCGCGTCCCTACCGCGATAGAAAGATCGAGGGCCGCGGAGTGCCACGGAGCGACCGTGCTCGTGTGCTGCTGCCTGCATGGCCGTGGAATACAAAGAATCTATCGCAGACGAGGCGTTCGCTGCAGCGTGTCCCACCGGGAAAGTGGCTCCGTGGCGCTCCGTGGTCCTCGATCTGCCTCCGTGTTGAGAATCAAAGTCGCAACGCTCCGCACGGGCGCTGCCTGGGTGTTCCGCCGGGATTTCCGGCATATGCGATTGCCCCGCGGGTTACGACGGCAGGACCTGAGCCATCCGCAGTTGTGACGGACCGGCGTCGGACCCATCGCTTTGAATGACTCGGGCCACTACCCCCCTCCCGCAAAGCTTGTCGCCTACGTCACCACACGCAGCGCCGGCCGCTGCTTCACCATGAACCGGCGGTACAGCGCCAGGTAATCCTCCGCCATGCGCTCGGCGGTGAAGCGTTCCTCGAACCGTGCACGGATCGTTTCGCGTGACAGTTCGCCGACCCGCGCCACCGCGGCACATGCCTCATCCTCGTTGTGCACGATGAAGCCGGTGACGCCGTCCTCGACGATCTCGGGCACCGAGGCGACGTTGTAGGCTATGACAGGCGTGCCGCAGGCCATCGCCTCGATCATTACCAGGCCGAACGGTTCGGGCCAGTCGATCGGCAGCAGCAGTGCCTTTGCACCACTGAGGAAATCGGACTTCTCGGCGTCGCCGATCTCACCGATATGCTCGATCTGCCGTCCATCGATCAGCGGGCGCACCACGTCCTCGTGATACGCGCTGTCCACCCGATCGATCTTGGCCGCCATCTTCAACGGCAGTCCGGTGCGTTGCGCAATACGAATCGCGCGGTCCGGACATTTCTCCGGACAGATCCGCCCCAGGAACGCCAGGTAGCTGGGCTGCACCGGCCGCGGCTGCAACAGATCGGCCGGCAGGCCGTGTTGCACGGTTGCCACAAAATTCGCATCCGGCAGCGGCCGGCGCTGTGCGTCGGAGATCGACACAAGCGGCACGTGGTCGAAGCATTCATAGATCGGCGCCAGCTCCGGCAGATCGAGCCGGCCGTGCAACGTCGTCAGGAACGGCGTGCCAATGCGCGAGAAGATCGAAAACGGCCAGTAGTCGAGATGGCAGTGCAGTATGTCGAATTCGTCCGCCCGCCGGGCCACGTGCTCCAGCATCAGCGCATGCGGTGCCACCGCGTCGCGCAGGTTCCTGTCGAAGCGCAAGGCCGTCGGGTGCATCGCTTCCAAATGTGCGCTGGTCACCGAATCGCCGCTGGCAAACAGGGTGACATCGTGGCCCATGCTCACGAGCTCCTCGGTCAGGAAGGAGACAACACGCTCCGTCCCGCCGTAAAGCTTTGGCGGCACGGCTTCAGTCAGTGGCGCGATCTGGGCAATGCGCATCGAAATCCCCTTCTCTCCAGGCGACGAAACCGTATCTGGCAGTCTGGATCGGGTTTTTTTGCGGCGCAGTCCGCCGTGCGATTGCCATCGTCGGCAAGCTCGCGATCAAGTGAACGCCCCTGCCTGGACAGGGAAGACGCCCGGGCGTTCCTATGATGGACCAGGTGCGTGAGGTCGAGCGTGTCCCGCCTCGTTATTGTTTCAAACAGAGTGCCGCTGCCATCCGAGCGCGGACCGCGTGCGGGCGGCTTGGCCGTTGCGTTGGCCGACGCATTGCAGCCGGGCACGCTGTGGTTTGGCTGGAGCGGCAAGCACTCCGGTACGCCTGCGGTCGCACCGCATGTCCAGCGCGCCGATGGCGTGACCTACGCCACGATCGACCTGTCCGAGCACGAGTATCGCGGATTCTATGTGCATTTCTCCAACGGCACCCTGTGGCCGCTGCTGCATTTCCGGCTCGGTCTGATGGATTTCCACGGCGAGGATTTCGACAGCTATCTCGCCGTGAACAAGCGCTTCGCCGAGGCGCTGCGGTCGTTGCTGCAACCGGACGACCTGATCTGGGTACACGACTACCATCTGTTCCCGCTCGCCGAGGCGCTGCGCGAGCTCGGCGTTTCCAACCGCATCGGCTTCTTCCTGCACACGCCCTTCGTGCCGCCGGCGCTGCTGCACGCGCTGCCGCGGGCCGAGCACATCCTGCGCGCGATGTGTTCGTACGACATCGTCGGTTTCCATACGCGGATCTACCGCCAGGCCTTCCTGGAATGCGTCAGCGAGTTGCTCGGGCAGCGCGCCGACAGCGACGGGCGCTTCGTGCATCGCGGGCGGCCGGTGCACGCGATCGTCGATCCGATCGGCATCGACCCGGACCGCTTCGCCGCCAGTGCCGTGGACGCCGCACAAGGTATCGACGTGCGGCTGCTGCGCGAGAGCCTGCCGGGCAGCCGTTCGCTGGCGATCGGCGTTGACCGGCTCGACTACTCGAAAGGCCTGGCCAACCGGTTCGAAGGTTTCGCACGATTGCTCGGTACGCGTCCGGAGCACCGGCGGCAGGTCAGCTTCCTGCAGGTCGCCGCTCGCTCCCGCGAGGACACCGGCGATTACCAGCGGCTGCGCCGCGAGCTTGATCGTATCGTCGGCGACATCAATGGCCGCTTCTCCGAATTCGACTGGGTGCCACTGCGCTACATGACCCGTGCGGTGCGGCGCAACACGCTGGCCGGGTTCTTCCGCGTCGCTCGTCTGGGCGTGGTGACGCCGTTGCGCGACGGCATGAACCTCGTGGCGAAGGAATACGTCGCGGCGCAGGACCCCACCGATCCCGGCGTGCTGATCCTGTCGCGCTTTGCCGGCGCCGCCGACGAAATGAGCGATTCGCTGATCGTCAATCCATTCGATGCCGACGAGATCGCCAACGCCATGCACACGGCGCTGGCGATGGGCGCGGGGGAGCGTCAGGAACGCTGGCGCGCGCTGCGCGACCGCGTCTGGCACCATACCGCGGCGCATTATTGCCAGGTGTTTCTGTCTCACCTGCAAGCCTCGGAGGCCGAGCCGCAGTCACGGCGCCTGCGCGCCGTGTGACCTCCGCGGCTTGGGTTCGCCGCCCCATCTGCGTATGGTTCCCGTCGGGCAACCGTCGGGGGTGCGCGGCATGAGTTCTTACGTATTTCATAATCTCCGCTTGCTCGACCCGCGGCAGGACGCGCTGCGCGACGGCATGCAGGTGCTGGTGGAAGACGGCATCGTGCGGGAGGTGTCGGCGACGCCCATCGCATCCGACTCCGCCGAGCGTATCGATCTGGGCGGACGCACGCTGATGCCGGGCCTGATCGACGCGCACATCCATCTGGTCCTGACCGAGGTCAACATCCGCCTGTTGTCCGACGTGCCGCTGACGTTGCTTGCGGCGAAAGGCTCCGTCGCGGCGCGTGCCATGCTGATGCGCGGCTTTACCACGCTGCGCGATACCGGCGGCACCGACTGGGGCCTGAAGGCCGCGATCGACCAGGGTTTGTTCGTTGGGCCGCGCGTGTTCGTAGCCGGCCAGCCGATCAGCCAGACCGGCGGCCACGGCGATTTCCGTTCCCGCACCCAATCGAGCGTATTCTGCGCCTGTTGCTCCGGCCTGACCTGGGCGTCGCGCGTCGCCGACAGCGTTCCGGAGGTGATCAAGGCGGTGCGCGACGAACTGCGCAAAGGCGCCGACCATATCAAGATCATGGTGTCCGGCGGCGTCGCGTCGCAACTGGATCCGCTGGAAAGCCTGCAATATCGCGTGGATGAAATCGAGGCAGCAGTGGACGAGGCGACCCGTTGGGGCACCTATGTCGCGGCGCATGCGTACAGCGCGAAGGCGGTGGAACGCGCGGTGCGTGCCGGCGTGCGCACGATAGAGCATGGCAACCTGATCGACGCGCCGGTCGCTGCGCTCATGGCAGAGAAGGGCGCGTACTTGGTGCCGACGCTCGTCACGTATGCTTCGATGCAGCGGCGCGGCGCGGAGTACGGGCTGTCCGCGCAGTCTCTGGCGAAGAACGAGGTGGTGCTGCACGCCGGGCTGCGCTCACTGGAAATCGCCCGCGCCGCCGGCGTGAAAATCGGCTTCGGTACCGACCTGCTGGGGCAGTTGCAGAACGACCACATGAACGAGTTCGCCATCCGTCGCGAGGCGATGAGCGCACCGGACGTGATCCGCTCGGCCACGCTGGTGAATGCGGAGATCGTGCGCCAGCGCGGCAAGCTTGGCGAACTGGTGTCCGGCGCGTTCGCCGACGCGCTGGTGGTGGACGGCGACCCCTATCGCGATCTGTCGGTATTCGACGCCGATGGCAGCCGCATCGCCGCGATCATGCTGAACGGCCGGTTTGTGAAGAACGCGCTGTAGGTGCGCATTATGACAGGAGGCGCTATCGCGGCATCTTCGGGAAGCTCTTCATCAATCCGCCGCTCAGTTGCACCCACGGCTGCGCGCTGTCGCAATAGATCTGCATCGTCGGCCGCACCCAGCTCGCGTCATCCAGCGTACCCGCCTCCAGCATGATCACGCCGGGCATTGCCTCCGCTTCCGACAGCACCGACGAACCGCAGGCAGGGCAGAAGCGCCGATACAACGTCTTGCCGCTGTCGCCCTTGTCGTTGAACGACTTGAGCTGCCCCTGCAACGTCAATTCCGGCTGCGGCAACGCCACGACCACCGAGAACGCGCTGCCGCTCGATCTCTGGCAATTGCGGCAATGGCAGACGCCGACGAATGCCGGATCGGTGTCGGCCCTGTAACGCACCTTCCCGCACAGGCAGCCGCCGACGATCTGAGGCATTTCGGTCGTTCCTTTTCGTGTCCCACGCCGCCGTACGCTGCCCCGGCGTGCGGCGCAAGGCAACCCTGTCTTATATGATCTTGGCTTCGAATGGCGGCTTCAGATCGGGCGCTTCGAACTCGACGACCCAAAGGTCCGGATCGAATTTCACCTGCCGCACCACGTATGCATCGGCCGCCTCCTGATCGACTGGCGCGGGCCCGGTCGCGCGCATCCACGCCAGCGTGCCATCCGCCGTGCGCATCTGCGACAGCACCAGCAATCCGTCGCGCCCGCGCAGCACCGCGAGCACGCCGCCGGAGTCCGGATCCCCGTGGCGCAACACGGCACCCGGCCGTCCGTCAATATCGGCCATACGCAGTGCCATCTTCACCCAGAGGCCGGATTTCACGCGCGGTTCCGGCATGGGGTGGGGCCTCCTGGGTTGCTTGGTACTTTGGGCGTTGCGACGGAATTTGCAACGCGGAGAACCGCGAAGAACTGCGCGGAAGAATTGTACCGCGCCGTGTCCAGCCCCTGATCCGAGGCTTCGCTAGGGCAGCGCCAACCCGCCCCCGTCCACCGGCAGCGCGTGGCCGGTGATGCTGCGCACTTCCTCCCGCAGCAGCCAGGCAACCGCATCGGCTACTTCCTCAGGCGTCGCGATCTTCCCGGTTGGTACACCCGCCGCCGCCGCCGCTGCCGAAATCCCCACCTCGACAAACCGCTGCCGCGCCATGTCGGTATCAACCCAGCCGGGACACACCGCATTCACCGAGATTCCGCGTGGAGCCAACGCCAATGCCAGCGCCCGGGTGAACCCCACCACCGCGTGCTTCGCCGCGCAGTATGCCGTTTGGTCCGGCACGCCGCGCAGCCCCAGCACGGACGCCATATTCACAATCCGTCCACTCCCATCCGGCAGCAGCGGCAACGCCGCCTTGCAGCAGTGATACGTGCCATGCAGGTTGGAGGCGATGATCGCGTGCCACAGCGCATCGTCGCCATCGAGTGCGTTGGCACCCGCCAGGCCCGCGTTGTTCACCAGCGCATCGACCCGCGGCAATCCCGCGAACAGCGCGGCTACTGCGGCGGCATCGGTGATGTCGCACGCGCGGACCTCGCATCCCGGCACCGCAACGACATGCCGCGCCAGCACGATCACGTGCCAGCCGTCTGCCACCAGCCGCGCCGCGATGGCTCGGCCGATGCCGCGCGTGCCACCGGTCACCACGGCCACGCGCTGGCTCATGCGGCGGTGGTCCCGCCATCCACCGGCAGCACCACGCCGGTGATGAAAGACGCCGCGTCCGACGCAAGGAATGCGACCGCAGCGGCAATTTCCTCCGGCGCTGCGAAGCGTCCCAGCGGCACCCCGGAGCGGTACGCGTCCACCGACGATGTCGGGAACCGGTCAGGATATTTCGCCGCCAGATCGCCGATCACCGTCGTCAGCATCGGCGTATCCGTACTTCCCGGCGCGATGCAGTTCACGCGAATGCCGAACCGCGCCCAGTCCAGCGCCGCGCTACGCGAAAGCTGCGCGATTGCCGCTTTCGACGCGCCATATGCCGCGCTGACCTGCTTGCCGATCAGCGCCTGATCCGACGCGATGTTGACGATCGCGCCGCGCCGGCGCTCCACCATCCCCGGCAGCACCGCGCGCATCAGCGCATACGCCGCCAGGAAGTTCACCCGAAATACACGCTCCACTTCGACCAGCGGCGTTTCCAGCACGGTACCCAGCACGGTAACGCCGGCGTTGTTTACCAGGATGTCGATCGGTCCATGCTCTGCCACCACCGCGGCCGCACGCTCGTCCAGCGTCGCGGTGTCGGCCAGATCGAATTCCGGCAAGTCGAGTCCGACCACCGTCGCGCCGTCACGTCTAAGCGTCGCGGCAATCGCGCCACCGATGCCGCCCTTGTGGCCGCTGACGATCGCGTGTCGCCCCGCCAGACCGTAGCTCAGTTCCGCGCCCATCTTGCCTCCCGCGATACGGCTGGCATTGTGCGTGTCCTGCCGCGAAACACCATCCCCGGGGAGTCGTCATGACCTGCCGCGCCGTCCTTCTGGCCCTTGCCCTGCTTGTCGCGCCCATCGCGGCGCGCGCCAACGATCACGTCACCTTCGGCCTCGACTGGAAGGCCGAGGCGGAATACGGCGGCTACTATCAGGCGCTGGCCACCGGCATCTACGCAAAACACGGGCTGGACGTCACCATCGAGCAAGGCGGCCCGATGGTGAACCACACCCAGCTTCTCCTTGCCGGCCGGCTGGACTTCAACATTTGCTCCAACTCCTTCCTGGCGTTCAATTTCGTCAAGGAGCACATTCCCTTCCGCACCGTTGCCGCGATGTTCCAGAAGGACCCATCGGTGCTGATCGCCCATCACGGCGCGGGCAATGACAGCTTTGCCGCGATGAAGGGCAAGCCGATCATGATCAGCTCCGACACCCGCATCGGCTGGTGGAACTTCCTGAAGGCGAAGTTTGGCTACAGCGACAGCCAGATCCGCCCCTACACCTTCAACCTCCAGCCGTTCATCGCGAGCAAGAATGCGATCCAGCAGGGGTTCCTGGGCTCCGAGCCGTTCTCCATCAAGGAAGCGACGGGCCGGATGCCGGTGGTGCTGCTGGTGGCCGATGCAGGGTTCAAAGGTTATGCCAGCCTGATTGCGACGTCGGACAAAAACATCGACACGAACCCCGATCTGGTGAAGCGCTTCATCGATGCGTCGATCGAGGGCTGGTATTCCTATTTGAACGGCGATCCGGCGCCGGGGAACGCGCTGATCAAGCAGGCCAACCCGGAGATGACCGATGCGCTGATTGCCTACGGCCGCGCGTCGATGAACGACCACGGCATTCTGACGTCGGGCGAGGCGGCGAAACTGGGGATCGGTGCGATGACGGACGCACGCTGGGCGGACTTCTACAAGGCAGTGGCAGCCGAGGGGCTGTATCCGAAGGGTATGGACATCAAGCAGGCGTACACGCTGAAGTTTGTCGATCGCAAGGTCGGCCTCAGCGCGAAGCAGTAAAGAATTCTTTGCCGCAGATAAACACACATAATAAATATGGCTTCGCAATTCTGTTCGACGTGTAGCGTGCGCGGTGCGTTGCACGTTGCAGCTTACGGACTCGAATCACATCCGTGTGCCTCTGCGTACATCTGTGGCCAAATAATTCCTGACCTTCCGTGCTGACGATCTCCGGTGTCGGGCGCCGTTTTCCGGGCGGCGTCGAGGCCTTGCGGGACGTTTCGCTTCGCCTCGAAGCAGGCGATTTCGTCGCGCTGCTCGGGCCATCCGGCTGCGGCAAATCCACATTGCTGCGACTGATCGCCGGTCTCGACCACCCGAACGAAGGGACCATCGCGTGGGATGCCGGTCACGAGCCGACACCAGGCCAGGTCGGCTTCGTGTTCCAGGATGCGACGCTGCTTCCCTGGGCAACCGCCGAGGACAACGTGTTCCTGCCGCTCCGCCTGCGCGACATGCCACGCGATCAGGCCATCGACGATGTGCGGGCGGCACTGGCACGGGTGGGGCTGACGGGCTTCGAAACGGCACGCCCGCGGCAACTGTCCGGCGGCATGCGCATGCGCGTGTCGATCGCTCGCGCGCTGGTGACCCAACCCCGCGTGCTGCTGATGGACGAACCGTTCGCCGCGCTCGATGAATTCACCCGTCACAAGCTGCAGGAGGACCTGCTGGCGCTGTGGCACGCCGTTGGCTGTACCGTGGTGTTCGTGACCCACTCGATCTACGAAGCAGCGTTCCTGGCACGGCGGATTGTGCTGATGACGCCGCGGCCGGGGAGGGTGGAACGCGAGATGGCGTCGCCGCTGCGTCCCGGGCCGGATACGCGGCTGGATCCTGCGTACGCTGCGTTGGTGGCGGAGATTTCGCGCGCGATGGCGGCGGCACTTGCCGGACCATGAGCGACGCGATGGCACTGCGCGACGCCGACGAGCAGAGCTGCATCGCCTCGATCACCTCGTAGTGCCGCACGGTCCTGTCGTGATCGATCAATGGCGCGACGGCGCCCGGCTCGAGCACTGCCGTACCAATGTCGTCTCCGGCGAACGCGCGGCCGCGCCATTCCCGAATGATCATCCCCTCTCCTGTTCTTGGAGGTGACAGCGGGATGCATTACAGCAGGGGCCATCATGCCGTCGCAACCGCGCTTCCGCACACTGTCGCTGTTTCACCTTGCCCCTGCGTTGTTCGGCTTGCTCGCGCTTGCCGCATGGGAAGCGGCGGTTCGCATCACCGGCGTGCCGGTCTATCTGGTGCCCGGTCCGATCGCCATCGTCCGCGCGTTCTTCGCCGATCCGGGCCTCCTGTTGATGTCGCTCGTGTCAACGCTGATCGTCACGTTCGTTGCACTGGTCGCCGCGGCCTCGATCGGCGCGACGCTGGCCGTTGCCATGGCGCTGAGCCGCCTGGCACAGGCCGCCATCCAGCCCTGGGCGGTCGTGCTGCAGGTCACGCCGATCGTGGCGATCGCGCCGCTGATCATCGTGTGGGTTGGCGATCCGTTCGCCTCGCTGGTGGTGTGTGCGACGATCGTCGCGTTCTTTCCGGTGTTCGCCAACACGGCGGAGGGGCTGGCGTCGGCGCCACACGAACTCACCGACTTGTTCCGGCTGTACGGCGCGGGGCGGTGGAAGACGCTGCGTCTGCTGCGATTGCCCGCGGCGCTGCCGTATTTCCTGACCGGCCTGCGCATCTCCGGCGGACTGGCGCTGGTTGGCGCTGTCGTGGCGGAGTTCGTGGCGGGCTCTGGAGGTTTCGCGTCCGGCCTGGCGTACCGGATTCTGGAAGCGGGCTATCGGCTGGAGATCGCACGCATGTTCGCCGCGCTGGTGCTGCTGTCGCTCGCGGGCATCGCGATCAACCTGGGCCTCGGTGCATTCGGCCGCGTGATCCTGCGGGCGAGAGGGGAGGCGTAGTGGGTCTGACCGAGCGGCAAGGTCCCACGTCATGCCGGCGCCCCTCACGTCATGCCGGCGCCCCTCACGTCATGCCGACGAAGGTCGGCATCCACGACTGACCGTGCCGCCACGCTGCGCGACGCCGGCCCCACGTCATGCCGACGAAGGTCGGCATCCACGACTGGGTGCGGCACACAGCAGAGGAAAGGCATGGATGCCGACCTTCGTCGGCATGACGTGTGGGCGTCGGCATGACGTGTGGGCGTCGGCATGACGTGTGGGCGTCGGCATGACGTGTGGGCGTCGGCGCGCACGCTCTCCTTTCCGATGCCTGAGTTTATCTGCCGTTCGGCATCGTGTTGAAATTGTTCGGCATCATATTGTGGTCGAGGTGGTGCATGATCCACAGCGATCCGCCGACGATCAGCGCGACGATCAGCACGCCGAACGCCAGCGCCAGCACGTTGTTGGTGTTATCCGGTGCCGTCGTCAGGTGCAGGAAGAACACCAGATGCACGCCGATCTGTGCCACCGCGAGAACGACCAGCGCGATGGGGATCGCCGGGGCCCAGATCAATTCCGTGCGCATCACATAGAATGAAGCCGCGGTCAGCAGCACGGCGAGACCGAGGCCGATCAGATAGCCCTGGATGCCCTCGCGCACGGTGTGGCTGGCGGCGTCCATGAAGCCGGGGCCGACATCGTCGGCATGTGGATCGGCATCGTCCTGATCGCTCATCGGACTTCTCCCACCAGATAGACCAGCGTGAACAGCGCGACCCAGATGATGTCGAGCGCGTGCCAGAACAAATTGAAGCAGACCAGGCGGCGCATGATGTTCGGGCGGAAGCCTTTCACATAAACCTGCGCCATCATGGTGCCGAGCCACAGCAGGCCGGCGGTGACGTGCAGGCCGTGCAGCCCGACCAGCGCGAAGAACGACGACAGGAACGCGCTGCGCGACGGGCCGTCGCCCTGGAGCACCATGGAGTGGAATTCCTGAGCCTCCATCAGCAGGAAGGCCGCGCCGAGCAATCCGGTGACCAGCAGGCACACCTGCGTCCAGAGCTGGCTGCGTGCTTCGGTGGCGACTGCCGAAAGGCCGCAGGCGAAGCTGGAGAGCAGCAGAAAGGCGGTTTCGAAGGCGACATGGTTGAGATGGAACACGTCGCGGCCGGCCGGGCCGCCTGATGTTGCTGTCTGCAACACCGCGTGCGCCGCGAAAAAAGCGGAGAACATGACGATGTCGCTCAGCAGGAAGATCCAGAAGCCATAGCCGACGATGACTCGCTTGGACGCGGGGCCGCCGCCGCCGTGGCCGGTCGCCAGGCCGTGGCCGCCGCCGTGGCCGGACGTGTCATGGGCGTGGCCCAGCGTGTATGGGTCCATGTCGCGCGGATGCGCGGCCGGTACTGCCTGGCTCGCGCTCATGCCGGTTCCTCGACGCGCGCGTGCTGTTGCAGCCATTGCTCGCGCGCGTGGCGGCGTTCGCGGTCTATGCGGGCGACTTCCTCGGCGGGGACGACGTATTCCTCGACGTCGCGCCAGGCGAACCAGACGAACGTGGCATAGGCGGCGATCAGGCCGAGACCGACCAGCCACCAGATGTGCCAGATCAGCGCGAAGCCGGTGAAGCTGGAGAAGAATGCGGTGATGAAGCCGGTCGGGCTGTTGCGCGGCATTTCGATCGGCTGGTAGTCGGGTTCGGCGGCAAGCTGCTGTGTCTCGATCGCGCGCTGCTTGATGTCCCAGTACGGTTGGCCGCCCTGCACGTCGGGCAGCACGGCGAAATTGAACGCCGGCGGCGGCGACGCGGTGGACCATTCCAACGAACGGCCGTCCCAGGGATCGCCGGTTTCGTCGCGCAGTTCGTCGCGGTGGCGGATGGCGGCGACGACCTGCATGACCAGGCAGACGGCGGACGCGATGGTGATCAGGATGCCGACGCCGGCGAGCAATACCCACGGGTGCCATGCGGCGACGTCGTACTGCTGCAGGCGGCGCGTCATGCCGAGCAGCCCGAGGACGTACATCGGCATGAAGGTTGCGTAGAAGCCAATCAGGAACAACCAGAAGGCGGCTTTGCCCCAGCCTTCGTGCAGGCGGAAGCCGAACGCCTTGGGGAACCAGTAAGTGATGCCCCCGAACGCGGCGAACAGTACGCTGCCGATGATCACGTTGTGGAAGTGGGCGACCAGGAACATGCTGTTGTGCAGCTCGAAGTCGGCGGGCGGCACCGCGAGCAAGACTCCGGTCATGCCGCCGATGGTGAAGGTGACGATGAACGCCACCGACCACAGCATGGGCACGGTGTAGCGGATGCGTCCGCCGTACATGGTGAACATCCAGTTGTAGATTTTCACGCCGGTGCCGACGGCGATGATGCTGGTGGCGATGCCGAACATGGCGTTCACGTCCGGTCCGGCGCCCATGGTGAAGAAATGGTGCAGCCAGACGGTGAAGGAGACGAGGCAGATGAACATCGTCGCCATCACCATCGACCGGTAGCCGAACAGCGGCTTGCCAGAGAAGGTGGGGATGATTTCGGAGAACACGCCGAACGACGGCAAAGCGAGGATGTAAACTTCCGGATGGCCCCACGCCCAGATGAGGTTGACGAACATCATCATGTTGCCGCCGCCGGTATTGGTGAAGAAGTGGAAACCGAGGTTGCGGTCGAGCGCCAGCATCGCCAGCGTGGCGGTGAGGACGGGAAAAGCGGCGACGATCAGCAGGTTGGCGGCGAGCGCGGTCCAGCAAAAGATCGGCATGCGCAGGTAGTTCATTCCCGGCGCGCGGATTTTCAGGATGGTGGTGACGAAGTTGATGCCGGTCATCAGCGTGCCGACGCCGGAGATTTGCAGCGCCCAGATGTAGTAATCCACACCGACGCCCGGCGAATACGGCAGCTCCGACAGAGGCGGGTAGGGGAGCCAGCCGGTGCGGGCGAACTCGCCGATCACCAGCGACAGGTTGACCAGCAGCGCGCCCGTCGCGGTGAGCCAGAAGCTGGTGGCATTGAGCGTGGGGAACGCCACGTCGCGCACGCCAAGCTGCAACGGCACGACGAAGTTCATCATGCCGATGATCAGCGGCATGGCACCGAAGAAGATCATGATGGTGCCGTGCGCGGTGAAGATCTGATCGTAATGTTCTGGCGGCAGATAGCCGGGCGCGTTGAAGGCGACCGCCTGCTGCGAGCGCATCATGATGGCATCGATAAAGCCGCGCAGCAGCATCACCAAGCCGAGCAGCGAGTACATCACGCCGATGCGCTTGTGATCGACGCTGGTGATCCACTCGCGCCACAGATAGGGCAGGTGGCCCTTCAGGATCACCCACGCCATGATGGCGACGACGATCAGCAGGACGACTGCGCCGGCGATCAGCGGGATCGGTTGGTCCCAGGGGACCGCCTGCCAGGAGAGTTTGCCTAGCATGTCAATTTCCCGGCAGGGGGTGGACGTTGACGCCGCCTCGTCCCTTCGTCGGACCTGGCTGCGGCGGGATGTCCTGCGTCACGATGGCGTGGAAGAGCTCCGGATCGATCGCGCGATAGGTATGCGGCGTGTCGTTCATGGTCTCGTTGAACAGCGCGGCGTAGGACGCACGGTCGAGCATCGGGCCGCTCTGCTGGGTCTGGCGGATCCATTGGGTGAAATCGGCTTGTGGCACGGCGTGCAGCACGAAGTGCATGCCAGAGAAGCCGTCGCCGCTGTATTGTGCGGACTCGCCGTAATAGTTGCCCGGCTTGTCGGCTTGCAGGTATAGCTGCGTGACCATGTGGTTCATCGTGTAGATCATGCTGCCAAGCTGCGGCACGAAGAACACGTCCATGACGCTGGCCGATGTGAGGTCGAAATGCACCGGCACGCCGGCGGGCAGCACGAGCTGGTTCACCGCGGCGACGCCAAGCTGCGGGTAGATGAACAACCATTTCCAATCGAGCGAGACGACCTGCACCTGCACTGGCGTGGTTTTGGAAGGCATCGGCCGGAACGGATCGAGCTGGTGCGAGCCGATCCAGATCACGCCGCCCAGGAACATGATCACCAGGGTGGGGATGGACCAGATGATGATCTCCAGCCGGCCGGAGTAGGCGAAGTGCGGCAGGTGGCGGGCCTTCTTGTTGCCCGAGCGGAACCACCAGGCGAAGATGAACGTGGCGATGATGGTGGGGATCACGATCGCCAGCATGATCTCCAGCGAATTGAGCATGATCATGTCGTCGGCGAAGCCGATCGGCCCGCCTGGATGCAGGATGCCGCCAGAGCATGCGGCGAGCGGGAGGAACGCGATCGCGCCGATCAGCGGTTTGGGCAACGAGCGTGGGTGACGGGTGGTCATGTCCGCGACTGCATGGCCTCCGCTGGATGATGGCTCGGGAACAACGGATCGGAGCTCCTTCCGGCAGAACCGTGCTTGCACGCCGACGTGCCACGTCGCGCATGCTCGAAGACGCGACGGGTATGTCGCCGCGCTGGTTGCTACGCGGCCCGTGCGGCAATGAACAGGGAGCCTGCATTCACGATCAGGCAATTGTTGGCATGTAATGCTGCGGTCATGCGAACCGCGTGATTGTGATTTGGTGTGGTGTTGAAAGTGGCGTGACGGCGCACATGCGGGGTTGGCCTGAGGCCGGCCGCAGCGTCACGAAAAGGACGCATTGATCGGTTGGTTGATGCGGGATGAAGCATACATTCTCGGCTGCTGTCCTGCTTGGCCTGTGTCTCGCGCTGGGTGCCTGCGCGTGCCGCCCTGGCGTTATCGGACCCTATGGGGGACGGCCGCCACGCTGTTGGGTCTGGTAGCCCGAAGTCGAAGTCGAGCGTCCCCCCTCCCCTTGAGGGAGGGGGGCAGGGGGAGGGGTGTTTTAG
>DASXFW010000286.1:0-2769 GCA_036489395.1 Acetobacteraceae bacterium
CTGGCCAGCGCTTCGCCGTCAAATACCCGAGGTGGGAGCCGTATGCGGGAAATCCGCCCGTACGGTTCTGTGCGGGGGGCGCGCGGTAACGCGCGTCCCTACCGCGATAGAAAGATCGAGGGCCGCGGAGTGCCACGGAGCCGCTTTCCCGGTGGGAAACGCTGCAGCGAACGCCCCGTCTGCAATAGATTCTGTTGAATTCCGCGACTATGCAGGCAGCAGTACACGAGCACGGTCGCTCCGTGGCACTCCGCGGCCCTCCATCTTACTCCGTGTTAAAAGCTAAACTTGCAACGAACCGCACGGACTTCGCGGCCAAAGCGGAGAACCCCCACTGCCGCTCCCCGCTGGCATCCGCCAAATGCGATTGCCCTGTCGGAACCCGTTAGAATCGCTGACGCGAGGCACTAGCGTGCGCGAAGCCTGACCACCTGGCGCCCGATCTGGCGTGTTGAAGCGTTCTTGACGGCTTCCGCGAGATCGTATTGCAGAAATGGCTTGGCGAGTCCTTGGGATATGCACGGCGTCCGGCGGCAATTCCGCGTAGCCGGTTGCCAGCACGATCGGCAAATCCGGCCACTCGGTCTTGATCTCGGCAATCAACTGCATTCCGGTCATGCGTGGCATTGCCTGGTCGGTGATGACCAGGTCGATCCTGGTGCCGCGACGCAGCACCTCCAACGCCTGTCGGCCGGAGTTTGCCTCATGGACGGTGTGCCCGAGGTCTTCGAGCATGGCGGTCATATTTGTCAGCACGAGGTTATCGTCATCGACGACGAGGATGGTCAGGGGCGCGCTCGACCCCGTGGTCCCTTCAACCGACGCCGTTGCGGCGGATCCCACCGCAGGTGCGGCGGGCAGCCAGATTTCGGCCGTCGTGCCTACCCCTGGCTGGCTTTTCAGCACGAACTGGCCGCCCGATTGCTCGGCCAGCCCATATACCATCGACAAACCGAGGCCGGTCCCTTTGCCCACCCCCTTGGTCGTGAAGAACGGATCCGTGGCGCGGGCGAGCGTTGCTTCGTCCATGCCGAAGCCGCTGTCCCGGACCGACAGACAAACATATCCGCCAGGGCGAAGCTTTTCGTGATTTTCTGCAACGGTTACCGTACGCGCCGCAATCGCCAGCGTGCCGCCGTCCGGCATTGCATCGCGTCCGTTGACGGCCAGGTTCAGCAACGCCATTTCAAGCTGGTTCGCGTCGCCGGTACTCCGCGGGAGATGCGGCGGAAAGTGCATTTCGACCACGATCGAAGGACCAATGGAACGCTCCAGGAGATCGCTCATGCCGCGCAGCAGCGCCGGCAGGTCGATCGCTTCGAGGTTGAGGTCCTGACGACGCGCAAAGGCCAGCATGCGCCTGGTCAGCGATATGCCCCGTTGCGCGGCGAGGTGAGCGTTTTCCATCAGCCGCGCCGCGCGGGAGTCGGGGGCGACCTGTTTGCGGGCGATCTCCAGGCTGCCCAGGACCGCGGCCAGCAGATTATTGAAATCGTGAGCGATGCCGCCGGTCAGTTGGCCAAGCGCTTCCATCTTCTGCGACTGGAACAATGCCTCGCGCGCCTTGTCCAGGGCGAGCTGCGTTTCCCGGCGCTCGGTAATGTCGCGGGTGATCTTGGCGAATCCGATGTGCTCGCCGTTGCCATCGTGCAGCCGGTCGATCACCACGCTGGCCCAGAATGTGGTTCCGTCCTTGCGCACCCGCCAGCCTTCGCCTTCGAACTTGCCCTCGGCCGTTGCCGTTGCCAGTGCCCTGGCCGGCAGGCCGTTTTTCCGATCCTCCTCGGTGTAGAATCGGGAGAAGTGCTGGCCCAGTATCTCCGCCGGCAGATAGCCCTTGATCCGTTGCGCACCGGCATTCCAACTGCCGATCGTGCCGTTCGGTTCAAGCAGATAGATGGAATAATCGGTGACCCCCTGCACCAGGTGTTTGAATTGCTCTTCGCTTCGCCTGAGTGCTTCCTCGGACAGCCTTCGCTCGGTGAGGTCGCGCGTGATCTTGGCGAACGCGACGACATGGCCCTCGGGATCGCGGATCGCATCGATGACGACGCTGGCCCAGAAGCGGCTGCCGTCCTTGCGAACGCGCCAGCCTTCCCCTTCGAACCTGCCCTCGGCGGTTGCGGTTGCCAACGCCTTCGCCGGCCGGCCGGTTTTCAGGTCTTCCTCGGTGTAGAACCGAGAGAAGTGCTGGCCGATGATTTCCGCCCGCGTATAGCCCTTGAAGCGTTGCGCGCCGGCGTTCCAGCTTGTGACATGGCCGGTGATATCCAGCATGTAGATCGCATAATCAGTGACCGCCTCGACGAGAAGCCGATAGCGACCGTCCTCGGTCAACGAGGCAGCGAAGCGATCCGCATGCTCTTGAACACCGTCTTCCATCAGGGCTTCCTTTACCGGCCAGCCCTCTGGAGACCAGCATTTCGGACCTTCACAGACACCCCGCACGCACTGGGGTCAATCGGCGACTGGCACTTTCCGGACCGCCTACATATCTTGTGATTGCTCGTCGCGGGTGCAGCCGCTGTTGCGCCATCGCCGCCGCCAGGCTGTGCGACAATCGGTCCGCTTGCGTAATACGACGCCCGGGAATGACCGCTTCGAGTGTCGCACCGGCCGTGCCCGTCCCGTCATGGCGGGCGAAGGCCCGCCATCGTGCGTCCGTGAGCGTGCCTTGTCAGGAAGGTGCAAGTCCATCCTGGGCCTACCGACCAAGCCTGAAGCCAGAGGTAACTGCGTCATCGCGAGGTGGGGTGGGGAGCAATCCGA
>DASXFW010000303.1:0-18687 GCA_036489395.1 Acetobacteraceae bacterium
CTCCCCCTAACCCCCTCCCTCAAGGGGAGGGGGAACCTTGGTTCTCACCTCGCAGCGACGCCGTCCAGGCTCTGGCGCCCCGCTGGCCCACTTGCCATCCTCCCACACGCGGCCAGCAACGCCGCGGACGGGAGGAAACGGCATGCCGGCCAACATCAAACGCCTCGCCTATTTCGAAGCCTTCATGGACCCGGTCGCACTGACCATCCTGGGCGAGCGCACCGACATCGAGCTGGTGCGCCTGGAATTCACCACATCGGTGCCGGACACCGACGCGGAGCTGCGTCGCTGCCACGGCTATCAGATCTCCCCCCGCACCGAACTGCGGGAGCCGTTTTTCGGCGATGCCGCCTTGCTGAAACGCTGTCCGGACCTTTTGGCGATCAGCTCCACCGGCGCCGGCTATGACATGGTCGATGTCGATGCGTGCACCGCCGCCGGCGTCATCGTGGTGAACCAGTCGGGCACCAACAAGGAAGGTGTGGCCGAGCATGCGCTTGGCCTGATGCTGACGCTGTCGAAGAAGATCGCGCTGTCTGGCCAGGCGATGCGGCGCACACAGGACCTCGACCGCCGGCGCTATGTCGGCAACGACATTCGCGGCAAGACCGTCGGCATCATCGGCATCGGCCATATCGGCACGCGCCTGGCCGAGCTATGCCGCGGCTTGTTCGGCATGACCGTGCTGGCCTACGACCCATACCTGACCGCCGAGCAAATCGCCGCACGCGGCGGCACCAAGGTGGAGCTGCCGGAGCTGCTGCGCCGATCCGATTACGTATCGGTGCACTGTCCGCGCACGTCGGAAACCTTCGGCATGATCGGTCGCGCCGAGCTCGCGCAGATGCAGCCGCACGCGTACTTCGTAAACACCGCGCGTGGCGGCATCCACGACGAACCCGCGCTGGCCGAGGCCCTGACCGAAGGCCGCATCGCCGGCGCCGGCCTCGACGTGTTCTTGCAGGAGCCACCGCCGCTGGACCATCCGCTGCTCGCGATGGAGAACGTGGCGATCAGCCCGCACATCGCCGGCATGACGGTGGAATCGATGCACGAGATGGTGGTCGCCACGGCGCGGCAGTGGATCGCGATCTTCGATGGCCAGGCGCCGCCACGGCTGGTGAACCCCGAGGCGTGGCCGAAATACAGCCGCCGGTTCGCGGAGGTTCTGGGGTTCCCACCAGTCCCCCCTCCCCTTGAGGGAGGGGGATAGGGGGAGGGGTGCTTACTTCGGGGGAGGGCACCAGGAGGGGTGCTTACTTCGATGGCCAGCAGCAGCACCCACCCCTCCCCCTGACCCCCTCCCTCAAGGGGAGGGGGGACTGCTGCTCGCGCTCATGCAAACGTGACACGCCACCTTTTGCGATTTGTCACACCTGACGGTACACTCCTCCCCAGGCGTGACGCAGAGAAGGGGATACGTCGTGGTGCGGAGCCTGCTGCTTGGCACGGCCTTGCAATCCGGCGCCCTGACGATCGGCCTGGCGCTCGCCGCGCACGCCCAGCCGGCGCCCAACGCGCGCCCCAGTGGAGGCGTGGTCGTCGCCGGCGCCGCCTCCATCAGCCAGACCCCGGCAGCCACGACGATCGACCAGTCCAGCGCACGTGCCGCGGTGAACTGGCAGAGCTTCGACCTCGGCAGCCAGCAGAGCGTGAACTTCGTCCAGCCATCCGCCAGCGCGATCACGCTGAACCGCGTCACCGGCCCCAACCCGTCGCAGATCGCCGGCAGCATCACCGCGAACGGTCAGGTGGTGCTGGTCAACCAGTCGGGCGTCACCTTCTACAACGGCGCTCAGGTCAACACCAACGGCCTGATGGTCAGCGCCGCGGGCATCAGCAACCGCAACTTCATGGCCGGCCGCATGAAGTTCAACAAGCCGGCTGCCCCCGATGCGCAGATCGTCAACGCCGGCACCATTACCATCGCGCAGGCCGGCCTCGCCGCGCTGGTCGCGCCGCAAGTCGCGAATTCGGGAGTCATTACCGCAACGCTCGGCCATGTCGTGCTGGCCGGCGCGAAGACGGCGACGCTCGATCTGTACGGCGACGGGCTGGTGTCCCTCGATGTCAACAACGCGGTGATACGCACGCCTGCGGGGGCGACCGCGCTGGTCACCAACTCCGGGGTCATTCAAGCCGATGGCGGAACAATTCAACTGACCGCACGCGCCGTGGACGGCGTGGTGCAGAACCTGGTGGATGCCGGCGGCACGATCGGCGCCGCGACCGTGGGCGCCCAGACCGGCACCATCGCGCACACCGGCACCATCGCGCTGAACGGTATCGGCGGTTCGATCGTCGTCACCGGCCAACTCGACGCAACCGGCACGGCGCCGGGATCGACCGGGGGATCGGTCGAAATCGTTTCGTCCGGCAATGTTACCGTCGCATCGTCGGCGCACATCGATGCATCGGGGCGCGCCGGCGGCGGCGTGGTGGCGATCGGCACCACCCTGGCGCGCGCCGCCGGCGGACCCACGGTCACCGCGACGCACACCGCGGCAAACGTGACGGTGCAGCAGGGCGCGACGATCGCGGCGAACGCCATCGACAGCGGCAATGGCGGCCGTATCGCGGTGCTGTCCGACGGCGTTACCGAAATGGACGGCGCGATCTCGGCGACCGGCGGCGCGAGCAGCGGCAATGGCGGATTTGTCGAAACCTCCGGCGTCGAGCTCGGCGTCACCGGCGCGGTCGATCTCGCGGCACCGGACGGCAACCTTGGCACGTGGTTGCTCGATCCCGAGTTCCTCGACGTCGTCAACGCCGCGTCCGGCAGTACCGAGGACCGGAACTTCTTCGCCAACGGCGGCACCGTCATCGCCAACGACGGATCGGCCGGAACGCCGGATACCATCAGCAACGGCATCATCAACCAATCGACCGCCGACGTGGTGCTGCAGGCGCAAAAGACGCTGAGCGTCGATGCGGATATCGCCCTGACATTCGGCGCGAACCAAACCCTCGTACTGGATGCCGGCGGCACGCTGACCATCGCGCCGGGCGTCAACGTAAGCGCACCCGGCAATGTCACTTTGGCGACCGGCGGTGCCGGACCGGCTTCGCCGGCGCCGCCAACCGCGCAACCGTCGCCGCTGATCGACATCGGCGGCACCGTCAGTTCCGGCAACGGCTCGGTCAGCCTGCTGTCCGGCGCCAATGGAACGATCAGCATTCCGTCCGGCGGATCCGTTGCGGCGGCCTCGGTAATCATGAACGCGGGCAGCGGCGGCATCGCGATTGGCGGGTCTGTCGGCGAGACGAATGGGGCAGTGGATATCACCTCCACCGGGCCGGTGACGGAACAAACCGACGCCGCGATCCTTGCCAGCACATTGACCAGCTCCGGCGGCATCCAGGGGACCGCAAACCTGGCCGGCAGCAACAACCAGATCAGCACGATCGGCAACATCGCCGTCACCGGCGGCGACCTTGATATCGTTGACGCAGCCAACCTCACCCTGGTGGACGCGCTGAGCGCCAACAACCTGTTCTTTCAGGTGACGCAGACGGGCGGCGTCCTGACAGTGGGTCAGCCTGCCCTGGCAAATCTGCCAACCCCTGCAACCCTGACGACGCCGACCGGCGGCCGGATTTCCCTGGTTGCCGACAATGTCGCGGTTGGCGCCGCCGGGAGTTCCATCACCGCGAACGCCGGCACGGTCGAGATTGCGCCCAACGCGGCGATTGCCGAGAGCATCCTCAACGGCGAGAGCGGACTCGTCGTCGGCGCACCGCTGCTGGCGATCATCAGCACCAGCAGCGGCACGCTCGACATCGGCGGCTTTACCGATGCGCCGGCCGGTGTGCTCACGCCCGTCGCGTCGGCGAGTTCGGTCGATATCGGCGCGGCGTTCGACGTGTCGCCCACGGCCACGACGCTGCGCCTGGATACGACGGGGGACATCACCCAATCGGGCGGCGCGCTGAACACGACATTCCTGGAAGGCACCGGTGCCGCGTGGACCCTGACCAATGCCGGTAACAACATTCCAGGACTTGGCACGATCACCGCCACCATTTTTGCGCTGAACGCAAGTTCCGGACTGTCGGTGGATGGCGTGGTTGCCGCCCGCACCAGCGCCACGCTGACCGTCTCCGGCGGGTTGGCGGTGAACGGGCTGCTGGGTTCGTCGAGCGTGCAACTGACGGCCGCCAACATCAACATTCCCGGGGCGCTCGACGCCGTCTCGGCCAATTTGACGACCGCCGGAACGATCGCCGGAACCGGCACGCTGACCGTCGGGCAGCTCAGCGGCACTGCCGCCGGCGGTGTGGCGCTGACCGGCAATAATACCGTCGCCGTCGTGCAGAATTTCACTGCCGCCAGCTTCGCGCTGAACACCACCTCGGTCATGACGCTGGCGGGGACGCTGAATGCCGCCAGCATCGCGCTTTCGGCGCCGGGCTCCGAGATCGTTCTCAACGACGGTGCGGCGATCGTCACCGGCGGCAATGTGCGTCCGCCTGGCCCGATTCAGCCTGGCCTGGAGCCGGCGAACGGCGCGGCGGGCGCTTACTTGCAGGCGCCGCTTGTCCTGCAGGTGGGCAGCGTGACGGTGATCGGCCAGGGCGGCGGTCCGGCCACGCTGCAGATCTCCGGCAGCGCCGTGCATTTCGATCCGCCGCTGGGGCTGTCGGGGCCGTCAACGTGGCTGATCCTGAATCTGGGCGCCGGCTCGGCTGCGGGAAACGTGTTCGTCGATGCGCTCGACGTGTCCTATACGGTTCCCGGCTCGGCTACGCTGACCGGCACGCTCGCGGGCATTTCCGGCGCCGCCGCGGCCGCGGCCGGATTCATCCAGCCCGCGGTCAACGCGAATTATACATTCAATGGCTGCGTCATCGCATCCATCACCTGCGGCAGCATTCCGACCCCGCCGCCGCCAACACCGCCGCCAACACCACCGCCAACACCGCCGCAGTCACCGACGCCGCCATCGGGCGATACATTGACGCTGGCCGAGGCCTCGACGCTGGGCGGCATCTACCACGTGCTGCCGGACATGGGCTTCCCGCTCGCGGCGCTGCCTCACCTCGTCGTGCTTGCGCTGCCGGTGGCACCGGTGCCGCTGCCGGAACTGACAGACCCGGACGTCGTGCCGCCGAACATCGCCACAGTGGACTACTGACCATGCGTCTCTGGTTCGCGGCCCTGATCGCGATTGCCGTCATGAGCGGATGCACCGACCCGCCGCCCTCCGCCTACGTCGGCGACGCGGCAGGCGGCGGTAGCGGCAGCACCGGCCTCGCCCTCGGCAGCAACGCCAGCGGCGAGCAATGCCGGCAATTGCCGTCCGGCACGCCTGACGTTGCCGACATCTATTGCGGCTCCTGGGAGCAGCCGGCGGCGCGCATCGTGGCCATGCCGCAGTCGGCCGGAGCAACGCCGATGGCGGTCGCGACAGCGGGTGGCTGGCGGCAGACGCTCGATCTGCGCTTCGTCTGCCAGGCGCCGGCCGCGACCAGCATCCTAGGCACAGAACAAGCGGCGGTGTTGCAATGCACGCGGCGGATCGGCGGCTGGCCGCAGGTCGCGCTGGTCGCCGCGATCAACGGCCGCATCTATGCGGCCGACGGGATCGTGCCGACGCTGGGCGTGATGCAGCGCGCAATCGGCGTGCAGTCCGGCCGCATCGGAGCGGCGACCGTCGCGCTGCCGCCATCGGCCGCCGACGCGCTGCTCGCGTCGCAGCTTGCCGCGCATGCGTTCCGCGCCGGCGACGTGGGCGAATACCAGCGCCTGATGGATGTCGGTGCGCGCGCCAACCTGGCCGAGAACTTCGCCACCGCGGAAACCGCCTATCGTGCCGCGCTGGCGTTGCAGCAGCGCGTGCTGGGGCCACGGGCGCCTGATACGGTCGATGCATTGATCAGCCTGGCGCTGCAACTTTCCGACCAGGGCCGCTTTGCCGAGGCCGACGCCTTGTTCGCCCAGGCCGAGCCGTTGGCGCCCGCCGCGGACGACAAGGCCGCCTCGGCGCGGCTGCTGCACTACCGCGCGCTCGATGCCCTGAACCAGGGGCAGGATACCCAGGCACTGACGCTGCTGAATCAGGCGGCGACGCGCTATGCCGCGCTGGTGCCGCCGGAGAGTCTGGCCGCCAACGCGGCGCCGGCGTCCGATTCGTTCATCGCGATGCCGGACCAGCGGCTGATGACGGATCCAACCGCGCAGTCGGCGCTGATGGGGCTGATCGAGGTGCGCCGCTATCAGTCGGTGGCGCTGCGCATGCTCGGGCGCGGACAGCAGAGCGCCGCGGCGATCGCTTCGGCGCAAGACCTGGCGAACGCCAACCGGCTGAACATGCCGCTGGTGTCGGCGCGGCTCACCCGTACGTCGGCCACGGCGGACGTGTTGCTGGGTGAGGACAGCGCCGCCGCATCGGGCCTGTCGGCGGCGCGCACGGACTTCGATCGGATCGTGCCGGAGACCCGGCCGGTGGCGGAAACCGCACTGCTGCAAGCCGGCGTCGCCGTGAAGCGAGGCGATGCGTCGCGTGCGCTGGCGCTGTGCGGCACCGGCGCGTCGCTGCTGCGCGAATTGCGCTCCGGCGTCGATCCGACATTGCTGGAGCCATGCCTGACGACATACGCCGCGGAAGCCGCACGCCGTCCGGCCGACCGGCAGGCGCTGCTGCGCGCGATGTTCGAGACGTCCGAGCTCGCGCAGGACAGCGTCACCAGCCGCGAGATCGATGAGGCGGCGACCCGGCTGGCCGCCAGCGCACGCGATCCGAAGGTCGCGCAGGCGATCCGGCGCCGGCAGGACGCGAGCGACCACCTGGCGCTGCTGTATCAGCAGCGCGATGCGCTGGCCGGCGGCGCGCCGCCTGGCAGCCTGTCGCCCCGTGCCCCACAGACCGCTGCGGCGCTGGACAAGGCGATTGCCGACGCGCAGGCGGATCTGGCGGACGCGGATTCCGCGTTGCAGGCGGCGGCGCCGAATTACGGCCAGTTGGTGCAACAGGTGGTGCCGGCGGCCGATGTGCTGCGCGCGCTGCGGCCCGGCGAGGCGCTGGCGGCGATCACGCTGACCCGGCACGGCGGCTGGGCGTTCTTGCTACGCGACGGGACGATCGACGTGGCGCCGGTGCATGGCGACACGGCGACCATGGCGGCGCTGGTGGAGCATGTACGGGCGAGTATCGAATCGCCGAGCGGCAAGCTGCCGCCGTTCGACACGCGGGACGCGCACGCGATCTACACGGGCACGTTGGGGGCGCTGGCGCCTCGGTTGGTTGGGGTGAAGTCGCTGGTGGTAGCGCCGACCGGGCCTCTGCTGTCGATTCCGTTCGCGCTGCTGCTGACCGCGCCGGCCGATCCAGCCGATCTTGCCGATGCGCACTGGCTGCTTCGCGACATGACGATCGCGCACGTGCCCTCGGCGGCGAATTTCGTGGCGCTGCGCAAGGCGGGCGGTTCGCATGCGCCGCATCCGTGGTTCGGTTTCGGCGGCTTCCATCCGGTGACCCTGGCGCAGGCGGCGGCGAGCTTCCCCGGCGCGACCTGCCGCGACAGCGCGCAATTGTTCGCCGGCCTGCCGCCTCTGCCGTTCGCGCAGCGCGAGCTGGACGCGGCACGAGCGCTGACCGGTGCGTCGCCGTCGGATGAATTGACCGGCGCGGCGTTCACCGTGGCGGCAGTGGAGCGGATGGATCTGCGCGAATTCCGCGTGCTGCATTTCGCCACGCATGCGCTGCTGCCGGCGGAGCTGCGCTGCGAGAACCAGCCGGCGATCGTCACCTCCGATTCGCCGGGCGCGCGCGATGCGTCGGGCGCGCTGCTCACTGCGGGCGATGTGGTGGGGCTCGATCTGGATGCGAATTTGGTGGTGCTGTCGGCGTGCAATACGGGCGGGCCGGGCAACACCACGTCGGGCGATAGCCTGTCTGGTTTGGCGCGGGCGTTCTTCTTTGCCGGCGCGCGGTCGATGCTGGTGACGCATTGGTCGATCAACGATCAGACCTCGGCGTTCCTGGTGGCCGATACGCTGAGCAGAATGGCGAATGGGGCGACTCTGGCGGAGGCGCTGCGGGGGGCGCAGTTGGGGCTGATTGCCCGGGCGGGGAAGGACCTGCCGGTGGCACTGTCGCACCCGTTCTTCTGGGCGCCGTTCGCGCTGATCGGCGAGGGTGGGGTTACGAGCGGGGCGGCGCGGACCGCGATGCGGTAATCGGCACGTTCCTTGGCGTTTGAGCTGCGCTCCCGCCATATAATACCAAGTGCCGAAATGGCTGACTCTTCGGCCCACGCGCCCACCGTCATGCCGACCACCGGACGCTTGATCCGGTGGTCGGCATGACGGGACGGACATCGGAGCGAACGTCGCTCTTTTCGGCACGTGGTATCAGGCACCAGCTTCTGGCGGGTTCGGACAGAACGCACTCCGCCACCCAAGGATTGTCCCGGCTTCCATGCCGGACTAGACGGCCCCTGACACCCGGAGACTCCACTGCAATGCCGACCGAACCCAGCGTCATCGTCCGCCGCGACGGGCGCGCCGGACGCATCCTGCTGAACCGCCCGCAGGCGCTGAACGCGCTGGACCTCGACATGATCCGCGTGCTGAGCCGCGTGCTGACCAAGTGGCACGACGACCCGCACGTCCACGTCGTGGTGATTGAGGGCGCCGGCGACCGCGCCTTCTGCGCCGGCGGCGACATCCGCGCGCTGCGCGACGCCCAGCTCGCCGGCAATCGCCCCGCGGCCGACGCTTTCTTCTCCGAGGAATACGCGCTGAACCGCATGATCGCGGCCTATCCGAAACCGTATGTCGCGCTGATCGACGGCATCTGCATGGGCGGCGGCATCGGCGTCTCCGTCCACGCCCCGTACCGTGTCGCCACCGAGAACGCGATGTTCGCCATGCCGGAAACCGCGATCGGCTTCTTTCCCGACATCGGCGCGACGTTCTTCCTGCCGCGCCTGCCCGGGCGGATCGGCACCTGGCTCGGCCTGACCGGCGCGCGCGTGCGCGGCGCCGACGCGGTGCACGCCGGCTTCGGCACGCACTTCACCCCGCGCGCCCAGCTCGTCGCACTTTCAGCCGCCCTGGCACAGGAAGGCGCTGCAGCGCTGGCACAGTTCGCGGCGCCCCTGCCGCCCTTCTCCATGGCCGCCCAGCGCGACGCGATCGACACCTGCTTCGCCGGCGCCACGGTGCCGGAGATCGTGCGCCGCCTCGAAGCCGACGGCAGCGACTGGGCCAGCCAGGCGTTGGCGATGCTGCGCACCGTCTCCCCCTCCGCCCTGTGCTGGACGCTGACCGCGCTGCAACGCGGCGCCGACCTCACGCTGCCGCTGGCGCTGGACGCGGAATTCGCGCTGACCCACACCGCGATGGCCCACCCCGACTTCGCCGAGGGCGTCCGCGCCATGGTGGTGGACAAGGATCGCAAGCCGCGCTGGCAGCCCGCGCGCATCGAGGATGTCGATCCGGCCGCCATCGCGACGATGTTCAAATAAGTGAGCGCTGAAGACCATGCCTGAGCCAGCGCGGGAACCGGATCGAAGTGATGAGGTAGTTCATGCCAAAGAGCCAGAGCCAACCAATTAGCAGCACCCACACCGCGACAAGCCTTGGCAAGCCAAGGCAAAGCATCAGTGTACCCATCAGGAATAGCATCGCCGTCACGACGATAAGCATTTGGACTGTGCTCGCATGATACGTAACCCTTATCTCGTCGCCGGCGTCTTCGATATCGAGTGTTCCTGAGTCCAGGCTGACGAGGACATTACTGCTGAAGACGGCTCGAAACACTCCGGCCGTAAACGCCACTGAACTGTCGCGGCGGATCACGGCTTTGGCGGCGGCCGCATCGAGCAGGTCCTCGATTCGGACGGCAATCCGGTCTATGGACGCGCCACCGACGACATCTCTCGACAACCGAATGACGCCGGTGATCGAGACTGGGAACGGCATGATGTATCCCCGCCCATGTAGCAGATGGCGGTAATGTGCCAGGGCAAATATCCGGACACCATCCCGTCGGGCCAATGTTGCGATAAAATACTCGTTGCATAAGGCTTGATTCCGTACCGCCGCCTACGGCTTCGCCTTGCCGTAGCGTTCGAGCGTCCGGCGGGGACGGGTCAGCGGCGAGACCTCCCCGGTGCGCGTCGGAACGCCTCGGCCCATGCGACTGCCTGATCCTCTCCGACGGTCACCACGGCGTTGGCAAAGCCCGGGGCGTGGATGTTGCGCCGACATGCACAGTCGGTTGCGTTCGAAATGTATGCCAGTTGCTCGGCGCGTGAAGCACCGCCCGGAATGACCAACAATCCCGCATGACGCGAGGCGCGTGCCGCCAGCTTCATAAAGTCCGTGCCATTCGCGGTGACGACGGTTCGCCCGTCACGCTGTGCAAGCCGCCATACCGCGTGATCCTCGGCCGCAAGCAATCCCCGGTCGCGCAGCGTGAGTGCATCGATCCCCACGCCCCATAACGGCACGACGATTGCGGGTGATATCATTTCATCAGGCAACAGGCGGAACGGTGTCATCCCGTACGTCCGTCCCGTCCCGGCGCGGCCGGCCTACCGGCGGATGCGCATGAAAGTAGAGTTGTGCGAACTTCACGTCATCTTCCGTCAGATACGGATAGTCGTTGAGGATATCCGCCATCGGGATTCCGCGTTCGTACACCTTTCCCACGTGCAGCACGGGAAGCCGCGTGTGCTTGAACACGGCCTCGCCGCCAAGGACGCCTTTCCGTGTTTCGATGCGCCGAAGGCCGGCGGCATAGAGGTCCATGCGCGGCTTTACCAAAGCGACGACCTTGTCGAGATCGAGGGTCACGTACTTGTCGATCTCGATGGTTTCACTGGATGCCTTGCAAAAAGATGAATCGGCCGAACTGACATCGGCGATGGTTTCTGCATACTCAAGTATGCGCTGGCGCAGCCGGGCGTTGAGATGCTGGCCGCCGTACGCCGCGGCCAGCACGAACACGTCGTTCCAGCGAACGGCAATTCGTCCATCGATCGCCGTCGTGGAGCGCATGATCACAAGACTGGATAACAGACCGACTTCGATATCCTTGCGAACCCGCTTCTCTGGCACGTCAGCGAGGACGATAGCCTCCTTGAGAGACAACGCCGGCCGCATCGCGTCCTGACATCCTGCCGGCTGAGGCAGGTTTCTCGGGTTTGGCATCACACGCCCCTAAATCATACCCTGATCTGGGAACGGTTATGGCGTGGGATACCCGCCGGATCAAGATCATAACGTGAATCCGTCAGTCTCCGACTGGGTGCTGCAAGCCTGCGCCACCGCGGACCTCCAGCCACAGGCCTGCGAATTCTTCGTCGGCGCCACAACGATACCGTCGCGTCGGGACGCCGCTCGCGCTAACCTGCCGCCGCCCATGATCCACCTGTCCATCCCCGCACGGCAGGCGCTGGCCAAGCTGACCTTGCCGGTGCTGATCGCCGCCTCCTTCGGCCTCATGCTGATCGGCAAGGCCGATACGGTGGTGGCAGAGCATGCGCGGATCGCGCTGGATGACGCGCTGGCGCCGATCTACGCGATGCTCGCCGCGCCGCTCCGCCAGGTGCACGACACGGTGGCCGACGCCGCCGGCTTCTGGGACATCCGTAGCGAGAATGCCCAACTGCTGGAGCAAAACACGGAACTTCGCCGCTGGCAGTCCATCGCGCTGGCGCTGGACGCCGAGAACAAGCGGCTGAAGGCCGAGCTGCACTGGGTGCCGGACAATGCCCCATCCTACGTGACCGCCCGCGTGGTGGCGGACGCCGGCGGCGTCTATGCCAAGGCGGTGCTGCTGTCGGTCGGCCCGCACCACAGCATCCGCAAGGGGGAGATCGCGCTGGACGGCCACGGCCTGGTCGGCCGCGTGACGGAGGTCGGTTCCCGCGTCGCCCGCGTGCTGCTGATCACCGACCTCAACAGCCGTATCCCCGTCATCATGGAGAAGTCCGGCGCGCACGCGATCCTGGTCGGCACCAACGGTCCGCTGCCTCGGCTGATGTACTGGCCGGAAGGCTCCCCGCCGCAGGAGGGCGAGCAAATCGTCACCAGCCCCGTGGCGAACATGTTCCCCGCCGATCTTCCGGTCGGCACGGTGCATTACACCGCCGGCCACGTGCCGGAGGTGGTGCCCGCCGCATCGCTGGAGCGGCTGGAGGTGGTGCGTGTGTTCGATTACGGCATGACCGGCAAGCCGCCCCCGACGCCGGCCCAGCCGGCGTTCGACCAGGCGTACTGATGGCCAGCGCGGACGAACAACGCCCGGGCGTGCGCCCGCGCAGGACGCTCGGGCGGCGGCTCGACATCGCCGCCCGTTACGCCTTCCCCACCACCTGCACCATGCTGTTGATGCTGCTGACGCGCGCACCGCTGGGCCTGTCCGGCCAGGCGGTGCTGCTGCCGGCGGTGGCGCTGAGCTCGGTGTGGTTCTGGTCGGTGTTCCGCCCCACCGGCATGCCGCCGCCGGCGGTGTTCCTGATCGGCGTGCTGTACGATTTGCTCGGCTGGCAGCCGATCGGCACCGGCGTGCTGGTGCTGCTGCTGTTGCATGGCGCGGCGTTGCGCGCGCGGCGCCCCTTGGCGACCGGCGGCTTCCTGCTGATCTGGCTGGGCTTCGCCGCCGCCGCCACCGCCGCCGCGGCGCTCGAATGGGCGCTCACCTGCCTGCTGACCTGGCGCCTGCTGCCGCCCGCTCCGGCGATATTCCAGGCCGTGCTGTCCGCGTCGATCTACCCGGCCCTGGCGATCGTGTTCGCCCGGGCCCACCGCTCCGTCGCCAACCCGGAGCGCGCGTGATGCGCCGTGAAACCCGCCGCACCGGTGTGTTCACCCGCCGCGCGCTACTGCTGATGGGCGGCCAGGCGGCGCTGCTGGGCGGCCTTGGCGCGCGGCTGTACCAGGTGCAGATCGTCAACGGCGAGCGCTATCGCACCCTCGCCAACGACAACCGCATCAGCGAGCGGATGATCGCGCCGCCGCGCGGCCGCATCCTGGACCGCTTCGGCGTGGTGGCGGCCGGCAACAAGCAGAACTGGCGCGCCCTGCTGATCGCCGAGCAAGCCGACAACGTGCCCGCGACACTGGCTCGCCTGGCGCAGATCATCGAGCTGCCCGACACCGAACGCACCCGTATCGAACACGAGGTGCGCCGCCACCGCCGCTTCATCCCGGTGCTGGTGCGCGACTTCCTGACCTGGGACGAGATGGCGCGCATCGAGGTCAACGCGCCGGACCTGCCCGGCATCCTGGTCGATGTCGGCCTGACGCGCAGCTACCCATTCGGCGACCAGATGGCGCACCTGGTCGGCTATGTCGCGCCGCCGACCGAGGCCGATGTCGCGGAGCAGCCCCTGCTGGCGCTGCCGGGAATGCGCGTCGGCCGCTCGGGGGTGGAGAAGTTCCACGATCTGGAACTGCGCGGCACCGCGGGCATGGTGCAGCTTGAGGTGAACGCGTTCGGCCGGGTGATCCGCGAGCTCGACCGTCAGAATGGCGTGCCGGGCGAAGAGATCGGCCTGACCATCGACGCCGGCCTGCAGAGCGCGGTGGTCAATCACCTGGGCGACCTGAGCGCGAGTGCTGTCGTGCTGGATTGCCTCAACGGCGAAGTCATGGCGATGGCCACCACGCCGTCGTTCGATCCTTCGCTGTTCAATTCCGGCGTGTCGCAGGCGCAGTGGAACACCTGGACGCAGGACGTCCGCGCGCCGCTGATCGACAAGGCGACGCGGGGACTCTACGCGCCGGGTTCCACCTTCAAGCCGAACGTGGCGATGGCGGGGTTGCAGTCCGGCGCGCTTACGCCGGACACGCGGTTCGACTGTCCGGGCTATCTCGACATCGGCAACACGCGATTCCACTGCTGGCGCAAGGGCGGGCACGGCATGCTCGATCTACGCGGCGGGATAAAGAACAGTTGCGACGTGTATTTTTATAATGCCGCGCGGCATACGGGGATCGATCCGATCGCGGCGATGGCACACCGTTTCGGGATGGGCACGACGCTGGATATCGACCTGCCCGGCCAGCGCGTCGGACTGGTGCCGACGCGGGAGTGGCGCATTGCGCAGGGTCATCCGTGGAATCTGGGCGACACGATCGTGGCGGGCATCGGCCAGGGCTATATCGAGGTGTCGCCGTTGCAGCTTGCCACCTATGCCGCGCGCGTCGCCACCGGCCGCGCGGTGCAGCCGCACGTGACGCGGCGCGTCGGGGACGTGACGGAGCCGGGGGCCGATCCGTCGGACTGGCCGGCAATGGATCTGTCGGAGAAGTTCCTGCAGGTGGTGCGCGGCGGCATGTGGGACGTGGTCAATGCGCCGGGCGGCACCGCGCCGCTGGCGAAGCTGGCCGATCCGCGCTGGCAGATGGCGGGCAAGACCGGCTCGGCGCAGGTACGCGACGTGTCGCGCGCGCAACGCGACAGCGGCCATTTCAATTCCGCCGACCTGCCCTGGGAGCAGCGCCCGCACGCGTTGTTCATCGCCTACGCGCCGTTCGACGCCCCGCGCTATGCGCTGGCAGTGGTGGTGGAACACGGCAATGCGGGCGCGGACACCGCGGGGCCGATCGCGCGCGACATCATGACAGACACGCTGACGCGCGATCCGGCCGGCCGCAACGAGACACCGGCCGCTGTCGTTGCGGAGAACGGGCCGTGAGCGCCTTGTGGCATTGCGAGGAGCAAGCGGCGGTTGCCGGTAAGGCTCCCGCTCCCCTTGAAGGAGGGGGATGGGCACGGGCGGCGGCGGCGCAGTCTATTCCGGGTAAGGCTCCCCCTCCCCTTGAAGGAGGGGGTTGGGGGGAGGGGTGCGTGTATCCGCAGCGATCACGGATATACGCACCCCTCCCCCCAACCCCCTCCCTCAAGGGGAGGGGGGGGCTTCTGTTGCCATGATGGACCGTCGTCTCTGGCGCGAGAATTCCTTCGGCCTCGCCACCAAGCTCTGGCAGGTGAACTGGCTCTACGTGCTGCTGCTGTGCGCGCTGGCCGGTGTCGGCTACGTCGCGCTGTACAGCGCCGGCGGCGGCTTGCAGCCGTACGCCGAGCGGCACGTCCTGCGCTTTTCCGCCGGGCTGATGCTGATGATCGGCGTCGCGCTGATCGACATCCGGGTGATCCAGCGGCTGTCCTGGGTGGCCTATGGCGTCGGCCTTGTGCTGCTGGTGGCGGTGATGCGCTTCGGCCATGTCGGCAAGGGCGCGCAGCGCTGGCTCGACATCGCCGGCCTGCAAGTGCAGCCGTCGGAATTGATGAAGCTGGTGCTGATCCTCGCGCTGGCGTCATGGTTCCATCGCGCATCCTGGGAACGCGTCGGCAATCCGCTGTTCCTTGTCCCGCCGGTGCTGGCGATCCTGGTGCCGGTTGGGCTGATCCTGAAGGAGCCGAACCTCGGAACAGCGATGATCACCCTGATGCTGGGGGCGGCAGTGATGTTCGCGGCGGGAGTGCGGTGGTGGAAATTCGCCATGGTGGCGCTGCCGGTGCCGCTGATTGCGAATTTCGTCTATGACCACCTGCATGGTTACCAGCGGGCACGGATCGATACGTTCCTGCATCCGGAAAACGATCCGCTCGGAGCCGGCTACAACATCATCCAATCGAAGATTGCGCTCGGCTCCGGCGGGATGTGGGGTGAGGGCTTCCTGCACGGCACGCAGGGGCGGCTGGACTTCCTGCCGGAGAAACAGACCGACTTCATCTTCACCATCATCGGCGAGGAGTTCGGCCTGGTCGGTGCGCTGGCCGTGATGGGGCTGCTGCTGCTGCTGGTGCTCGGCGCGATGTTGATCGCGCTGCGCTGCCGGCATCAGTTCGGCCGGCTGGTGGCGACCGGCATCGCGTGCAATTTCTTCCTTTACGTGTTCGTCAACATCGCCATGGTGATGGGCGCCATCCCGGTGGGCGGCGTGCCGCTGCCGCTGGTGTCGCACGGCGGCTCGGCGATGATCACGGTGATGCTGGGATTTGGCATATTATTATCCGTGCATGTGCATCGCGACGCGGAGTTCGCCGGCACCGACCCCAAACGCTGAACGCGCACCACGGATGGCCGTATCGCCGCGCCTGCTGCTTGCGTACCGGCGGTCGCGCTACACCGTGGGCGATGTGGATGTCCGCATCGGCCGCGCTTGTCCGGCGATGGATGGTTTCCTCGCGCGGCACAATGCGCGCAGCGCGGTGTTCGTAACCGCATGGAATCCGCGCTCGCGCCGCATGCCGGAGGGTTGGAATGCGCGCATGCAACGGCGGCTGGCGAAGCGGCTGCGCCGCGTCGCATACGTGTCGGCTGACGGTTCCGGGCGTGGCTGGCACGAAGAACATGTGCTGGTGTTTCGGCCGCTCCCCTGGGTGACAGGCTTGGCGGCGCTATTTCGTCAGCATGCGGTCGTCGCGGTGCGGCGGGGGCGTCCTGCGCGACTGGTCATTCTGCCACGCCACGCCGGGGTTGCCGCCTCCGAGGATACGGTGCCACAATAATCGCACTACAATCCATTCACACTCCGCCATCCTTGGAACTCAGGAAATGAAGCTGGCCGTCGTTGCGATGCTGCGCAACGAAACCGACATCGTCGGCATGTTCCTGCAGCACCTCGATGCTTTTTTCGATTACGCGGTGCTGATGGATCACGGCTCGTCCGACGGGACGGATCGTGCTCTGGCTGCCGCCTGTGCCGCTCGTCCAGGATGGACGATGTGGCACCTCGAGCCCTTTGGTTACCATCAGACCACATTCAATGCCTTCGCTCTGCGCTCCTTGATGGAGCGTACCGACGCCGACTGGGTCATGTTCCTGGACGCCGACGAGTTCATCCACGTCGCCGATCGTGCGGCGTTCGAGGCCGCGCTTTCGGCCGTGACCGACCCGGACCACGTCGCGCATGTGCGCTGGCGCAATGCCGTGCCCGATCGCCTCGATCCGCGGGCGCTGGTACCGGGCGAGCCGATCTGGCTGCCCCCTGATGATTCCCCATTCGGCAAGGTGATCATCCCGCGCGCGTTCTATCAGCGGCACGGGCATGAAGCGAAACTCGCGATCGGCAATCACGGGGTGTATTACACCGCGGAAAATATAGTGCCGAGTGACGATATCGGCGATCTCATCCACGTCCCGGTGCGGTCGTCGGCCCAGATCAGGACCAAGATCGTCGCGGGCGTGTTCTCGATCATGGCGCAGGCCGTGCGGGAGCGCGTGCAGGGCAAGCACTGGTTCAGCATCATGGACCGTATGGCCGATGGTACGTTGCGCGATGAGGACCTGATTGGCATTGCCACGCGTTATGGCGAAGACGGCAGTACCCATCAACCGATCTCGCGCGATGAACTGCGCGCAAAGGGCTTCGAACTGGCGCCGCTGACAGTGCCGTTTGGCCGGGATTTCGTCGGCAGTGCGGAGCCCACCTGGATTGACCCGGTACAGTTGATCGCCACGATCCTGCGCCACTACCGGGTGGAGGATGCGCACAACAACGACCTTGAGGTCGTGGACGGAAATCGCGTGCGTTTCGTGCCGAAGCAGCCGCCGGCGTAAGATCCGCCGATCAGCGGCGAGGTGCGAACATGGGTGCGACAGGGCGGAATTTCGGCAGCGACAATGTCACGCCGGCGTCTCCGGAAATCATCAACGCTGTCCTTGCCGCCAACACCGGCGCGCTGCACTCGTACGGTGACGATCCGCATACGGGACGGCTGACCGAACTCGCTCGCGTGGCGTTCGGAACGGAGCTCGCGATCTTTCCCGTCACCACGGGCACCGCGGCCAACGCGCTGGCCCTCGCAACGCTGACCCCGCCATTCGGCGCGGTCTATTGCCACGAGGCGGCGCACATCATGACCGACGAATGCGGCGCACCCGAGTTCTTTACCGGCGGTGCCAAGGTCATCGGGCTGCCGACACGCGACGGCAAGCTGCTGCCTCGGCAACTGGAGCAGCCGCTGCGCTTTGCCGCCGATATGGGGGTGCATCACGTGCGGCCGGCCACGCTGAGCCTGACGCAATCGACGGAATGGGGCACGGTCTATACACCGGACGAAGTACGCGCGCTGGCGGATGCGGCGCATGCGCAGGGGCTCGCGGTGCATATGGATGGATCGCGGCTGGCGAACGCGATCGTTTCGCTTGGGTGCACACCCGCCGAAATCACCTGGAAGGCGGGCGTCGATGCGCTGTGCCTCGGTGCCACGAAGAACGGCGCCATGGCGGCGGAGGCCGTGATCTTTTTCGATCGCTCGCGTGCCGACGGTTTCGCTTCCCGCCGCAAGCGCGCCGGCCATCTGTGGTCGAAGACGCGGTTCGTCAGCGCGCAGCTTGTCGCATACCTGGAGGGCGATCTCTGGCTGCGCAACGCGCGGCATGCCAACGCGATGGCTGCTCGCCTCGCCACAGGGCTGACGGCACTCCCGGGCGTGCGGCTGGTGCAGCCGGCGCAGGCCAACGAAGTGTTCCTGGAAATACCTGAAGGTTTGATCGGCGCACTGCTTGCCGACGGATTCGAATTCTATCGCTGGCCGGCGCCGCCTGGCGTCAACGGTTCCGTGGTTCGGCTGGTGACCGCGTACTGCACCGGCGCGGAGGATGTCGATGCGCTGATCCAAGCGGCGGGGCGGTTCAGCGACTGACGGGACGGCCTGCAACTGTCATTGCGAGTTCACCGCCGCCTGGCGTTGGTTCCCCCTCCCCTTGAGGGAGGGG
>DASXFW010000024.1:0-21043 GCA_036489395.1 Acetobacteraceae bacterium
AAAGGCTACGCCGGCGCCTGCCCTCGGGCTTGACCCGAGGGCCGGAGGTCCAGGAGGCAGAGCCTCCTGGCGGGTTTCAGGGCGGAGCCCTGACCTTGCTGCCTTCACCCGATTGCCCTGGGGCGTCGGCGGATCACTTGCCCGGCGGCTCGTGCGGTGGACTAATGGCGTGTCCATCGACGGGAGGGAAGAACATGGCCAGATTTACCTGGGAACACATCCATCTGCGCTCGCCGGATCCGGCGGCGACGGCGCAGTGGTACGCGGACAAGCTGGGCGCGGAAGTGGTGCGCACGCCGCTGTCGGACGGCTCGACGCGCATCGATCTGAACCTGAGCGGCCAGAAGGTGTTCATCGCCAAGGCCGATCCGGCGCAGACCGGGCCATCCCCGGCGACGCCGTATATGGGCCTGGAGCATTTCGGCATGACGGTCGATGACATCCAGGCCGCGGTGACCGAGCTGAAAGGCAAAGGCGTGACCTTCACCATGGAGCCGAAGACGATCCGGCCAGGGGTGACGATCGCGTTCCTGACCGCGCCGCAGAACGTGTCGATCGAGCTGATCCAGCGGGGGTAGAGCAAGCACGATAACCTCTCCCCTTGCGGGAGAGGTCGAGCTGCGCAGCAGCGAGGGTGAGGGGGGCGGCACGCACAGGCGGTTCGCGCGTGCCGCCCCCCTCACCCGGCGCTTCGCGCCGACCTCTCCCGCAACGGGAGAGGTGGCCAGAGTCACTCCGGCATCACCCCATCAGCTTCCGGATCTCCTGCAGGTCGCGCACGAAGGCGCGGTATTCGCGCGCCTTGGCGTCCTCATCCGGCACGCGCAGCAGGAAGGACGGATGCACGGTGACGAACGTCATCTGACCGTCCTCCATGCGGAACGGCCGGCCGCGCTCCCGGCCGATCGTCACCGGACGGCCGAGCACCGCGCGCGCCGCCGTGCCCCCCATCAGCACCAGCAGCTTCGGACGCAACTGCACGCGCTCCACGTCCAGCCAGAAGCGGCACGCCTGGATCTCCGGCGCGTCCGGCGGCTGGTGGATGCGGCGCTTGCCGCGCGGGGTGAATTTGAAGTGCTTGACCGCGTTGGTGACGTACACCGTGCGGCGGTCGATGCCGGCTTCCTCCATGGCGCGGTCGAGCATCTGGCCGGCCGGGCCCACGAACGGCCGGCCGATCACGTCTTCCTGGTCGCCCGGCTGCTCGCCGACGAACATGACGGCGGCACCCTCCGGCCCCTCGCCGAACACGGTCTGCGTCGCCGCCTCATACAACGGGCAGCGACGGCATTCGGCGGCCGACGCGGTTGCCTCCAGAATCTGCGGGTCGCCGTGCATCGGCAGCACCACAGGGCCAAGCGCCGGGAGGTCCGGCGGGCGCGGCGTCTCGTCCAGCGGTTCCGCCTCCGGGATGGAGGAGCCGACGCGCGCCTCGCGCCACATGCTGGCGTGGTGGGTACGCCACCAGGCCGTCATCGCCGTGTCATCGGCGAACGCCGGCGCGCCTTGGCCGAAGCGGAGCTCGGACCCGCTCCAGTGCGCGGCGCCATCGGGCGTGAGGATGGCAAACGCCAGATCGGGAAACCGCCGGGTCATCACCTGGGCGTTCGCCTCCAGCACGTAATGCGCCGGCGCGTACCAGCCGAGGAACCCGTGGCCACTGTCTTCCTCAACCGGGAGGAAGCGCATCAGCGTACGCATGCGGTGCGCCTCGGCGCGCACGGCATAGGCGAGCCGGCGCAGGCGTTGCAGGTCGGGATCGTCCGACGCCTCCAACACTTTCTCGCCGGCGTTGGCACGCCAGACCAGGCGATACAGCAGGTCGAAACGGTCGGGGTCGCGCGCCTGGAACGCCAACGCGCCGAGCGCCACCAGCGCGCGCGGGACGTTGAAGCCGCCGCTGCCCTCGGGGAGCTCGTTCGGTGCGCCATCCGGATGGGTGCGGACTGACCAGTGCACGTTCTCGGGCGGCACACCGGCGAGCACCAGGGCGCGGGTGGCGCCTCGCCATCCGAACCAGTCGGTCTCGCTGTCCAGCGCGATCCGCCGCATCTGCAAAGAGAACCCCAAGTCGCAGCGGTTTCCAAGCCCGGGCCGCCGGAGGGGAGAACGAGATGCGGGGCGGTGGCGTTCCGCGGACGGGTTCTCACGGTGTATGGGGTTTTGGTCCCATCGGGAGCGTCCGGCTGCGGCCGGCGGTTCGGCAGGCAGGCAAGCAAGCGCTTTTACCCAGATAAGCAAAGGCGATGCGCGCAGAACACGCGGATAGGACTGGGGACGTTGCGGCTGTGCGGCTTCCCGGATTCGATTGTGGTGCCCTGGCTGCGCTGCTGCGCGCCGGGCTCCTCCGCATCCGCGTGTTCTGCGCGAATCGCCGTTGCTTATCTGCGTTGAATACTTTCTTGCTGCGCCGCGGGCAGGACGCCGCCGCTGGGGATGGCACGCTGGTTCGTTGGCCGGAGTTATCACGGTGCCTGGGGTCCCGCCTTGGTGGCTGGCTGCGCGCGCCGCGCCTGCGCCGCCCCACGACGACGCGCGCCGCGCCTGCGCCGCCCCACGACGGTGTGCGGTTCCCCCTTCGTTTCAAGCCGGGTAAGAAGGCGGCGGCACGATAAACCAATCCGGGTGACACCACATGGCAATCAAGGCCGGTTCGGAAGAACACAAGGAGATGTTCTGCCGGCAGTTCATCGACACACACGAGGTGTTCGATCCGGCAACGTTACCATGGCCGGAGCTGGACGAAGCGTCGCTGGCGCGGTTGCGCGGCGTACCGTTCTGGCAGGAGGTGTACCACACCGAACGGCGCGCCGGTGCGATTGTCGGCGCGTTCACCCCGCACGTCTCCGATCCGCTGGTGCGCGAGGCGGTGGCATTGCAGGGCGTGGAGGAGGCGCGCCACGCCAGGTTGATCCGGGTGATGATCGATCGCTACGGGCTTGAGGTCACCGAGCAGCCGCTGGAACGGCTCCCGGACGATCTTGAAACCGCGTTCATCGATTTCGGTTTTGGCGAATGCATGGATGCGTTCCTGGGGTTTGGTGCCTTCAAGACCGCACGCCAGTCGGAATTCCTGCCCGAGGCGATGTTTCGGATTTTCGATGTGCTGATGTATGAGGAAACGCGGCATATCGTATTCTTCATCAACTACATGGCATGGCGGGAAAAGCTGCGTGGGCATATCGCGCTCACCCGCACGCTGAAGTCGGCGTGGTTTTACGGCCGCGCCGCGCGGCGGCTGCTCGGCATGGCGAAGCGCGGACAGGATGCGAATGACGGGCGGGATTTCGCCGTTACCCAGGCTAACATGTTCCTCGACGGGTTCAGTTTCCGCCAGTTCGTCGAGGACTGCTATCGCGAGAACACGCGCCGGATGAGCGTGTTCGATCCCGCGTTGATGCAACCGCGCCTGTTGCCGGCGGTCGCCGATCTGGCGGTGCGCGGACTGCGTCTATGGGACCGCCGCCGGCCGCAACGAACACACACGGTCTGATACAAGCCGCGGGCGGTCTGACAGAAGCCGCCGACGGTCTGACAGAAGCCGCCAGAAGCCGCCGGCTGACCGCAACGCACGCCAGACCGCGCGGGGACGCCGCGTTCCTCCGCCGCTCCCTGCCGAAAGTCTATGCCGCGTCGTGGAAAATCACGCCGAGCGTCTGCCGCACGCCGCTGCACACGCGGCTGACGCCATGCCGCGTCGTCACCCGATACGGTCCGCGCGTTCCCGCCACCGGACGATGATGCACCGGAAAGATCACCGCCTCGCCCTGCCGCAGCGGCACCACCGCCGGGCGGGACTGCGCACGCGGGCGTTGCTCCACCAGCACGAACTCGCCGCCGGTGAAATCGCGCCCGGGTTCGCTGAGCAACACGGTAAGCTGCAACGGAAACACCAGCGGGCCATACAAATCCTGGTGCAGGCAGTTGTAGTCGTCGGTTTCGTAACGCAGCAGCAGCGGCGTGGGCCGCGTCTGCCCGGCGGCGTGGCATTCGTCGAGGAACGCCTGCAGCGTCGGCGGAAAGCTTCCGGCCTCGCCCAGTGCGCGCCGCCAGTCGTTGGCGATCGCGGCAAGCGGCGGATAGAGCGCGGTGCGCAGACGCGCCACCGGCTCGGGCAGCGGATAGGCGAGGTACTTGTATTCGCCGCGCCCGAAATTATGCCGCTGCATCACCACGCGGCTGCGGAACCGCGCATCGTCGTTGTAGAGCGCGGCGAGTTCGCGGCATGTCGCGGGCGCCAGCGCCGGCAGCGTGGCATAGCCGTGCGTGGCGAGGTCCGCGGCGAGCGCGGCGGGGTTCAGGTCGTGGATGTCCATGCGCACAGGATGGCGCGGCTGTGCGTCGCCGCAAGTTCCGGTCCGTGCTTTGGCCCAAGGTGGGGTGGCGCGCATCGTCGCACTGGCCGCGATGCCGCGGGCCGCTCCGCCGGAAGACCGAGCCACCGTTCCACGCGGTTGGCTTGTGGATCGCACACAGTGCCGCAAGCACCTTCGCTCCCCCTTGCCTCCGCAACCCGCAAGCGCAGTATCCGGCCATGCCGAACGCCGCCACCCCGCCGTCGCCCGCTCCCGGCGCGCCCACCCCCGGCGCCCCCACACCCGGCGCCCCAACCCTCGGCGCCCCAACCCTCGGCGCCAACGTCATGCACTTCGCCCGCCTGCTGCGCCGCGCCGGCCTGCCCGTCGGCCCCGCGGAAACCCTCGCCGCGCAGAGCGCCCTCACCCGCATCGACCTCGGCAGCCGCGCCGAGACCCGCACCGCGCTGCGTGCCGTCATGACCCACCGCCACGAACACAGCGAAGTCTTCGACCAGGCCTTCGCCCTGTTCTGGCGCGACCCCACCGCCGCCGAGCAAGCCGCCGCCATGGCCCTGCTGGAGGCGCAGAAGGACAAGAAGCTCGAACGCCCGCCCCCCGCCTCGCGCCGCGTCGCCGAAGCGTTCCACCAGAAGCGCGAGCACCGCCCCGCCGCCCAGGACGAACCCCCAGTGCAGGATGCGGTGCTGACGGTATCCGACCAGGAACGCCTGCAGCGCATGGATTTCGAGGCAATGAGCGCGGACGACATCGCCGCCGCCAAGCAGGAAATCCGCCGCTTGACCCTGCCGCTCGACCTGCGCCGCACGCGACGGCTGCGGCCCGATCCGCTCGGCCCCGCCACCGATTTGCGCCGCACCATCCGCAACAGCCTGCGCCAGGGCGGCGAGATCCTCAGCATCGCCCGCAGCCGCCGCCAGACCCGTCCGCCGCCGCTGGTCGTGCTGTGCGACATCTCCGGCTCCATGAGCCGCTACGCGCAAATCCTGCTGCACTTCCTGCACGCCGTCACCAACGACCGCGACCGCGTCCACGTCTTCTTGTTCGGCACGCGGCTGACCAACATCACCCGCCAGTTGCGTCACCGCGACCCGGAGGTGGCGTTCCAGACCGTGTCGCACATCGTGCCCGACTGGTCCGGCGGCACGCGCATCGGCGAGGCGCTCGCCACGTTCAACCGCCGCTGGGCAAAGCGCGTGCTGGGCCAGGGCGCGGTGGTGCTGCTGATCACCGACGGCCTGGACCGCGACGGCGCCGTGCACCTGGCCGACAACATGGACCGGCTGCATCGGTCGTGCCGCCGGCTGATTTGGCTCAATCCGCTGTTGCGCTGGTCGGGGTTCGAACCAAGATCACAGGGCATCCGTGCGATGCTGCCGCACGTGGACGATTTCCGCCCGGTGCACAATCTGCAAAGCCTGCGCGCGCTGGTCGATCTGCTGTCGCGCCCGGCGCCGCCCAGGGGAGCGTCCCGTGGTTTGGCGCCGCTGGCCGGATATGAAAGGATAGCCGCATGAACACGAATGAAGTGGAAGACGTACTCAGCACCGCCGCCGCCTGGCGTGCCGCGGGCGAGCAAGTGGCGCTGGCCACGGTGACGGAAACCTGGGGCAGCTCGCCCCGCCCCGCCGGCAGCCAGATGGCGGTGACGAAGTCCGGCCGCATGGCGGGTTCGGTGTCCGGCGGCTGCATCGAGGGCGCGGTCTCCGAGGCCGCGATGCAGACGATCGCGTCGGGCACCCCGCAACTGCTGGATTTCGGCGTTACCAACGAGCGCGCGTGGGAAGTCGGCCTGGCGTGCGGCGGCAAGGTGAAGGTGTTCGTGGAGAGATTGCTGTGAGGGACGTCCATGCGCGCCGCCGCCCCACGTCATGGCCGGGCTTGACCCGACCATCTACCCCCGCTCTTCCGTGCGCGGATGGCCGGGTCAAGCCCGGCCATGACGATGAGGCGACGGTGCGATGACCCCGGAAATCCTCGCCGCACTCGACGCAGCGAAGCGCGACGGCCGCCCCGTCGTCCTCGCCACCCGCCTGCCCGACGGCGCCCAGCACCTGCTGCCCGACCCGTCGCTGCCGCCCGAGCTGAACGAAGCCGCCACCACCGCCCTGCGCGACGACGAAAGCGGCACGCATAAGCTCGCCGGCACCGACTGGTTCCTGCACGTGTACAACCCGCCGCTGCGCCTCGTCGTCGTCGGCGCGGTGCACATCGCGCAGGCCCTGGTGCCCTTCGCGTCGCAATGCGGCTTTGCCGTCACCGTAGTGGACCCCCGCCGCTCCTTCGCGTCCGACGAGCGCTTCCCCAACGTCACCGTCTCCACCGAGTGGCCGGACGAGGCGATGGACGCGCTCCGCCCCGATCCCCGCACCGCCGTCGTCACCCTGACGCACGACCCGAAACTTGACGACCCGGCGCTCGACCGCGCGCTGAAATCGGCCGCGTTCTACATCGGCGCGCTCGGCTCCCGCCGCACCCACGCCGCGCGTTTGAAGCGGTTGCGCGAGCTCGGTCACACCGACGACGAGATGACCCGCATCAAGGGCCCGGTCGGCCTCAACATCGAGGCCGTCACCGCGCCGGAAATTGCCCTCTCCATCATCGCCGAGATCGTCGCCGTCCGCCGCGGCGCGCCCATCCCGCAGAAGACGCCGATCGCCGCATGAAATTCGGCGCCGTCCCGCTGCAGGAGGCCCGCGGCGCCATCATGGCGCACAGCCAGCGTGTCGGCGACAAGATGATCCGCAAAGGCTCGGTGCTGAACGACGAAGCGCTCGCCGCACTGCGTGAGGCCGGCCGCACCGAAATCATCTGCGCCCAACTGGAACCCGGCGACGTGCCGGAGGACATTGCCGCGGACCGCTTCGCCACGCCGCTGGTCTCGCCGCTGATCGCCCGTTCGCGCGCCGCCACCGGCCGCGTGAACCTGTCGGCGGAAGCCCCCGGCCTGCTGCGCGTCGATACCGCGAAGATCGACCGCCTCAACACCATCGACGAGGCGCTGACCGTCGGCACGCTGCCCGACCATGCGGTGGTGGCGCCGCGCGACCTGGTTGCCACCATCAAGATCATTCCGTTCTCCGTCCCCGGCAACGTGCTGCACGTGGCGGAGACGCTGGCGCGTCAGGGCGGCTCGCCGCTGACCCTGCACCCCTTCCGCCGCCTGCGCGTCGGCCTGGTGGTGACGGAGCTGCCCGGCCTGAAGGACAGCGTCACCGAAAAGACCATCGAGGCAACAGAGCACCGCATCACGTCGTTCACCGGCTCGCTCCGCCCGCCGGTACACGTGCCGCATGAGGAAGCCGCCATCGCGGGCGCCCTGGAGGGCCTGATCGCAGATGGCGCCGACCTGCTTCTGGTGGTGGGTGCTTCGGCTGTGGTGGACCGCCGCGACGTCGGCCCCGCCGGCATCGTGCGCGCCGGCGGCGAGATCCTGCATTTCGGCATGCCGGTCGATCCCGGCAACCTGATCTGCCTCGGCCGCATCGGCGACCGCCCCGCGCTGGTGCTGCCCGGCTGCGCGCGCAGCCCGAAGCTGAACGGCATCGACTTCGTCCTGGCCCGCCTGTTTGCCGGCGTGAAGGTCGGGCCGGCGGAAATGATGCGCATGGGCGTCGGCGGGCTGCTGAAGGAAATCGACGTGCGCCCGCTGCCTCGCGAGAAAGCCGCCGCGCAGGCGCAAACCGGCGTCGCGCCGCGCAGTGCGCCGACCATTGCGGCCGTGGTGCTGGCGGCGGGGCGCTCGCGCCGGATGGCGCCGCACAACAAGCTGCTGGTCGCCGACAAGACCGGCAAGCCGATGGTGGCCCGTGTGGTGGACAACGTCCTGTCGAGCAAGGCGCGCCCGATCCTGGTGGTCACCGGCCACCAGGCGGAGAACGTGGAAAACGCGCTCGGCGGCCGCCCGGTGCGTTATGTGCATGCGCCGGACTACGCCGAGGGGCTGGCCGCCAGTCTGAAATCCGGCATCGCCGCCGTGCCGCCGGAATGTGCCGCGGCGATCGTCTGCCTCGGCGACATGCCGCTGGTGACCGGGCGGATGATCGACCGGCTACTGTCGGCGTATGATCCGGACGAGGGAAGGCTGATCGTGCTGCCGACCTTCCACGGCAAGCAAGGCAATCCGATGCTGTGGGACCGTCGGTTCTTCGCGGAGATCCTGCAGATCACCGGCGATTCCGGCGCGCGCTTCCTGGTGGGCAAGCATGTGGAGTCGGTCGCGGAAGTGGAAATGGCGGATGACGCGGTGCTGCGCGATTTCGACACCGCGGAATCGCTGGCGACTCTGCCGCAGCGGCTGCGGCCGGAGGGAGTGGGATGACCGCCGCCCGGCGCGACGACGTAATCGCGACATTGCGTGCCCATCAGTCCGAACTGCGTCAGCTCGGCGCGTCCCGCTTGTTTCTGTTCGGCTCGACTGCCCGGAACGAGGCGCGCACCGAGAGCGATGTCGATTTGTTCATGGATTTCGATGATCCGAAGTTCAGCGCGATTGAGTTGCTGACACTCAAGTACCGTCTGGAGGATATGCTGCATCGGCCGGCGGACCTGATGACACGGGGAAGCCTGCACCCAAGGCTGCGTGACGAGATCGAGCGCAGTGCCGTCCAGGTGTTCTGATGCCTCGCAGCGTGCAGGCGCGACTGGATGATATGCTTGGAGAAATCTCGGCGATCCGCGACGCCACGCAAGGTGTCTCGTTCGACTCGTTCGCGGCTGCCTGGCACTTGCGCAGGGCCGTGGAACGAGCGCTCGAAATTATATCCGAAGCCAGCCGTTCCCTACCGGACGACCTGAAGGCTCTTTCGCCGGACCTTCCCTGGCGGCAGATCGCCGACCTTGGAAATTTGCTCCGGCACGAGTACCAACGTGTCGAGCCGCGCATCATTTGGACAATTGTCCAGGACAGGCTGGGCCCGCTGGAAACTGCGCTGCGAGACCTCACTCAACGGTTGGTCTGACATAACATGCCCATCTGTGAAGCCGATCCCTGGCGGTTGCAGTATTTCGAGAACGTCCCCTGCCCGCCGGACGTGCGCATCTCGACCGAGGATTCCGACTCCTGGGAATGGTACCCGCAACACCGCTGGATCTACGACAAGCTCGCCGTCGCCCTGTCGCAAGGCTTGCAGGCCGCGCCGCACGGAGTGATGCCGCCGTCCTTCCCGGTGTTCTCCAAGCCGATCATGAACCTGCGCGGCATGGGCACCGGCAGCCTGCCCATCCACTCCGCCGAGGAATACAAGGCGGCACTCGCCCCCGGCCATTTCTGGTGCACGCTGCTGACCGGGGCGCATGTCAGCACCGACGTGGCGCTGGTGAACGGCGAGCCGCGCTGGTGGCGCCACACCACCGGCGAGACCGCGCCCGGCGGCACCTTCGACCACTGGATCATCCGTGCCGAGCCGATGCCGGAGATCGAGGACTGGTGCGGCGCCTGGGCGCGCAAGCACCTAACCGGCTACTCGGGTATGGCGAACTTCGAAACCATCGGCGGCCGTATCATCGAGGCGCACCTACGCTTCGCCGACCAATGGCCCGACCTGTACGGGGCCGGCTGGGTGGCGGCGCTGATCCGGCTCTACGTCGCCGACGAGTGGACTTACCCCGATGACAACCGTCTAGACGGTTATAGCGTCGTACTGTTCTGTCCGCACGGCCCCCGCTATCGCCATCCGCCGGCCGATCTGGTGGCGGAGGTGCGGCTTATGCCCGGCGTTTCCTCGGTGCAGATCACCTTCCACGAGGAACGCGATCCCGCCCATCACGCGATGCCGCCCGGCGGCTTCCGCCTGGCCATTGTCAATTCGCACACTTTGCCGGCCGGGCAGGCCGCACGCGAGCGATTGCGCACGGCGATCCTCCAGGCAACCGGCTGAGCCGCGGCGGAAAGCACTGGCATATCGCCCGGCGCTGCGTCAGATTGGCGCGTAACGAATCGCCGGGGGAGAGACCTGATGCGCGCCGTGTTGCTTGCCAGCCTTGCCTGCTTCGCACTGTCTGCCTCCGCGCACGCCCAGTCGGTGCAGCGCGGCCGATACCTCGTGCAGCAGATGGGCATGTGCAACGACTGCCACACGCCGCGCAATGCAAAGGGCGAGCCGATCGCGTCGGAAGCGCTGCACGGCGCACCGCTCGGCTTCCATCCCGACCACCCGATGCCATGGGCCGCCAGCGCCCCCCGCATCGCCGGCCTGCCGGCCAAATGGACGCTGCAACAGACCGCGACCTTCCTGCACACCGGCAAGCGTCCCGACGGCAGTTACCCGCTGCCGCCGATGCCGGGCTATCGCATGGACACCAACGATGCGCGGTCGGTGGCGCTGTATCTGAAGACGCTCAAATAGCGGCATGCGCGCCTGGTGGTCGGCGCCGGTCAGCGACTTCCTGGCGCAGGACCCGGAAAGCATCGTCGGCGTCCTGTCCACCCGGCTGGTCGAAACGCATCCGCTGAATCGGGCGACACAGGTTCAGGCCTGGCGCAGACAAATTCCGTGGCTGCGAGCCGCAATCGCGACGCTGCCCGGCTCGTGCCGCCTGCTGCTGGAGTATCCGCTGCTCCGGCTGCAACGCCGCATCGATGCCGTGCTGCTGACAGAGCACGCCGTGTTCGTGCTGGAATTCAAGACGGGCACAACGCCGCTCTCAAATCTCGATCGCCAGCAGGTGGAGGACTACGCGCTCGACTTGTTCGACTTCCACGCGGAGAGCCGCGCGCACCCGCTGGTGCCGATCCTCCTGGCCGACAACGTGCCGTCGCGGTCCCAGTCATGGCCGCTGATCTGGCACGGCGTGACGCCGGTCTTTGAGGTGCGCGCCGATCGTCTCGGCGAGCTGCTGAGTGAAATCACCAGGCGGCTGCCCACGTCGCGCCACCAGCTCGATCCGCGTGCGTGGGAGGATGCGCCGTATCGTCCGGTGCCGACGATCGTCGAAGCCGCCCGCATGCTGTACGGCCGGCATGGCGTCGCGGACATCGCCGAAGCCCGCGCCGACGTCGGCAACCTGACGCGCACGACACGCGCCATCCGTCATGCCATCACCGAAGCCCACAATGAAAGCCGACACGTCGTCTTGTTCGTGACCGGCATTCCCGGTGCCGGCAAGACGCTCTGCGGGCTGAACACGGTATTCGGCGCCGATGCCGGAACAGCGTTCCTGACCGGCAATCTGCCGCTGGTTCATGTGATGCGCGAGGCGCTCGCACGCGACGCGCACGCGCAGGGCCGCAGCATGCGCGTGGCGCGGCAGGAGACGGAAGGCGCGATCCAGCCGCTGATCGGTTTTCTGCGCGACAACATCGAACGCTCCGACCCGCCGCACGAGCATGTCATCGTGTTCGACGAGGCGCAGCGCGCGTGGGACGCCGCGTTTGGCCGCCGCAAGTTCGGTCACGCGCAAAGCGAGGCCGCGTTGTTTATCGACATCATGCGACGGCACCCCGACTGGGCGGTGATCGTGGCGTTGGTCGGCAATGGCCAGGAGATCAACACCGGTGAGGCCGGACTCGCCGCCCTGGGGAGAAGCGTTGCTGGCGCGTCCAGGCTGGCACGTGCTCGCTGCGCCTGGCGTGCTCACCGCGACCGACCCGCGGCAGCGCTTGTTCGATGCGGCGCCACCCTCACTGGCGACCGATGCGGCCTTGCATCTCGACGTTGCCGTGCGGTCGATCCGCTCCGCCGCTGCCGCGCCTTGGGTCGATGCGGTGTTGCTCGGCGACGCGCAGCGCGCGCGGGCGATTGCGGATGTCGCGGGTGAAGTACCGTTCTTCCTTACGCGCTCGCTTTCCGCGATGCGCGCGGCTTTGCGGCAATTGGCGCGTGGCACGCGCCGCGCCGGCCTGGTGTGCAGTGCCGGCGCACGGCGATTGGTTGCTGATGGCATCTGGCCGAATTTCCCGCATCTCGATGCTGCGGCGGTGGCCAACTGGTTTCTGCGACACTGGCCGGACGTTCGCGCTTCGGACGCACTGGAACTGCCGGCGACGCAATTCGCCTGCCAGGGGTTGGAGCTCGACCATGTTGGCCTGTGCTGGGGCAACGACCTGATCCGCCGCCGCGGCCATAGCGCGTGGATTGTGCGCAATCTCTCCGGAACGCGGTGGCAGGAACCTCGCGGCGAGGCAGCCATCGCTTACCAGGTGAACACGTACCGAGTGCTGTTGACCCGTGCGCGCTATGAAACGGTGATTTGGGTGCCGCCCGGCGACCCCGCCGACGGCACGCGATCGCCGGCGGATTTCGACGCGATCGCCGGCTTCCTGCTGAACTGCGGTGTCCGGGAACTGGGGGAGGTCGCTACCGCCACCGCCCCGGCTGAACCGGCGGCGACACTGCTGTAAGCAAGGTCGCCGCCGCAAGCCGTTACGCCGGCTGGCTGCAATACGCCTCGATCCGGTAGCCGTCGGGATCGACCGTGAAGGCTGCATAGTAGTCGGGACCGTAGTCCGCACGCAGCCCGGGCGGTCCGTTGTCGTGCCCGCCGGTGCGCAGAGCCGCGGCGTGGAACTCATCGACGCTCCGCCGTGTCGGCGCGGTGAAGCAGAAATGCAGACCGGACCTGTCGTCCGCCGGCACCGGGTGCTCCGCAGCGCCGATCCACAGTGCCACGGCGGCATCGCCGTAACCCAGCGAATCCGCGCCTTCGCTCAGGCAGCGGTAGCCGAGCGGGGCCAATGCCGCGTCGTAGAACCGCTTGGTCCGCGCCACGTCGCGGACGCCGATCGACACATGATTGATCATGGAGAGTCCTCCTGCTGCTGCTTGCATGACTTGCTGAAGGGTTGGGGCCTAGCCCCTTAGACAGTTGGAGTGTCGTCCAAGTGGCGCAGCCTGTCAACCATCTAGGGGGTTAGTGGCGTGGGACTGAGCAGATTCCGAGTTGGCCAACCGCCTTGTGGCTCATCAGCCCGGGATGAAACTGGCGGTCTGCTGTCATTGCGAGGCCGCTTGGCCGAAGCAATCTCGTTCGTGACGATCCGCCGGCGGCTCATCACGAACGAGATTGCGCCGCCCAAGCGGCCTCGCAATGACAGGGAGTCTGCTTCTCGCCAAAATCGCCGGGGTTTGGACCGCAGCGCGTCCAGCAGCCGTCAGTGCCAGCAGAAAACGTGCACCGTCGCGTGCCGCACCACCGACAGCGGATCGTCGCCCCATTGCGACGCCGGGAACGCGTCCAACCCGGGCTCCTCGTCCTCCAGGAACTTCGCCAGCCGCGCGGAGCCAGGCCCGATGTCGATGCCGTCGCGTGGCATCCCGGCAATGGCGCTCAGCCGGCTGCCATCGACAGTCGCCCGCACGATGCCCGCAACCAGCCCGGTGCGTGGATCGAAGATCGGGCCGCCGCTGTAGCCGTGCCGAACGTCGAGCGCCTGCATCCAAAGCATCTCGCGCGGATCGGTCAGCGACGCCGGTTCGCGCGGCATCCTGGCATTCTCCAGCCGGCCCCACGTCTCCTCGGGGACGGTGCGTCCGGCAGAGCTGGGATAGCCGAGCACGAACACACGGTCGTCGCCCGCCGCGGGCTTGCCGATGCCAAGAACAGCGGGGGCGGCGGCTTGCGGAACGCGCAGCAGGGCGATGTCGTGTTTGGCATCGCGTGCGACGAGTTCCGCCGCGGTCAGATCGACATATTGCGAAACGACCTGCGTGGTGCGGCACGCGTTCACCACATGTGCGGCCGTCATTACCAGTCGGTCAGCCACAAAGAACCCCGTGCCGCCGTCCCCTGTTCCCACCTGTGGCGCGGTTTCTTCCGGCTGCGGCTGATCCGGCGACACCACGTTGGGCAGCGGCTCGGGATCGGGCGTCAGCACGATTGCGACAGACGGTGTCGCCTCGGTGGGCCGCGCCGGGACAACGGGTATCGGTGCCGGCGTGGCGATCGACGGCAGCGGCGCTTCCGAGACAACCGGCTCGGGCTGCCGCCAGCGCTCGATCTGCGGCAGGAAATGCATCAGCGCGGCCCCGCCAACGGCGAAGCCCAGCGCTAGTCCGGACAACTCGGCGATCAGGGTGCGCATGACGGTGCCGCCCAGGGTCATTGCATGGAACCGGTTGCGCAGCCGTTGCATCGCCCAGAGTCGCGCACGGACACCGAACCTCATCATGCCGCTGACCGCCCGCATCCCGCGTGCTACGCTTCGATGAATCGCATCCGCGTGGAGGAACGAACCATGGACGCACCGAGCCCGCCCAAGCAGGTGGAGGTCACCGACCGCAACCTCGCGCTGGACCTGGTACGCGTCACCGAGGCCGCGGCGATCGCCGCCTCGCGCTGGATCGGCCTGGGCAAGAAGAACGAAGCCGATGGCGCCGCGGTGGAAGCCATGCGCCAGGCGTTCAACACGGTGGAGATCGACGGCACCGTGGTGATCGGCGAGGGCGAGATGGACCAAGCGCCGATGCTGTATATCGGCGAGAAGGTCGGTGCCGGCGGACCGCACATGGACATCGCGGTCGATCCGCTGGAAGGCACCACGCTGACATCGAAAGGCGGCCCCGCGGCGCTGGCGGTCGTTGCGTTGGCAGAACACGGCAATTTCCTGCACGCGCCTGACATCTACATGGACAAGATCGCGGTCGGTGGTGGGTTGCCGCCCGAGCTCGTCAGTCTAGATGCACCCGTCGCCGAAAATCTGCGCAACCTGGCGCGCGCGAAGAAGTGCGACGTGTCCGACCTGGTCGCCTGCATCCTGGATCGCGACCGCCACAAGGAGATCATCGCCAAGACCCGCGAGGCCGGCGCGCGCATCATGCTGATCAGCGACGGCGACGTGACCGGCGTGGTCGCGACCGCGACTCCCGATTCGGAAATCGACATCTACCTGGGATGGGGCGGCGCACCCGAGGGCGTGCTGGCGGCGGCGGCGTTGCGCTGCATCGGCGGCCAGATGCAGGGCCGGCTGATCTACGAAGACGACGAGCAGATCAAGCGCGCGCGGGAGATGGGACACGACGATCCGCACAAGGTGTTCACGCTGCACGAGATGGCAAAGGGCGACGTGATGTTCGCCGCCAGCGGCGTCACCACCGGCCCGATGCTGCGCGGCGTGAAGCGTTACGGCCACGGCGCGACGACGCATTCGATGGTGATGCGCAGCAAGTCCGGCACGGTGCGCTTCGTCGAAGCGCGCCACAATTTCACGACCAAGACCTGGACCCCCACGTAATGGAGCCGGTGCTCGGCGTCGGTCGCAGCCTGAGCGGCCGGCGCTGGGTGTGGCGCACGGGCGAGGACCGGGTCGGACTCGGCATTGCCCAGCGCATCGGCGTGCCGGAAATCGTCGGCCGGCTGCTGTCGGCGCGCGGGATCAGTGTCGAGTCGGCGTGCGACTTCCTCGAGCCGACATTGCGCGTGTTGCTGCCCGATCCGTCGCGCCTGGTGGACATGGACGTGGCGGCGGAACGGCTGTCCGCGGCGGTGCGGCACGGCGAGATCGTCGGCGTGTTCGGCGACTACGACGTGGACGGCGCGTGCAGCGCGGCGCTGATGACCACGCTGCTGCGCCAGCTCGGCTGCGTCGTGCACACGCACGTGCCGGACCGGCTGACCGAGGGCTACGGCCCCAACGCCAAGGCGCTGCAGGCGCTGTCGGCGCGCGGTGCCACGCTGATCGTCTGCGTCGATTGCGGTACGGCGGCGGCCGAGGCGCTGGATGCGGTGCGCGGCGCTGCCGACATCATCGTGCTGGACCACCACAAGACCGAGGGCCCACCGCCGCCGATCGTCGCCACCGTCAATCCCAACCGGCTGGACGATACCTCCGGGCTGTCGCTGCTATGCGCCGCGGCGGTGGCGTTCATGACCGCCGTGGCGACGGTGCGCACGCTGCGTCGCCAGGGCTGGTTCGCCCAGCGCGCCGAACCTGATCTGCTCGGGCTGCTCGATCTCGTGGCGCTGGCCACCGTGTGCGACGTGATGCCGCTGGTCGGCGTGAACCGCGCGCTGGTCTGCCAGGGGCTGAAGGTGATGGCGCGGCGCGGGCGGCCGGGGGTGGCGGCCTTGCTGGACGTGGCGCAGACGAAGCAGTTGCCGACGGCGTTCACCTGCGGCTTCGGCCTCGGCCCGCGGATCAACGCAGCGGGGCGGATCGCCGAGGCGGGGCTGGGGCTGCGGCTGCTGCTGACCCAGGACCCGACGGAAGCGACGGCGCTCGCCGCGCTGCTGGACGACGTGAACCGGCAGCGGCAGGAGGTCGAGGCGACCATGCTGGACGCCGCGCTTGCCGCCGCGGAGGCGCAGGCGAATGCGGGGCATCCGGCGCTGGTGGTCAGCGGCGCCGACTGGCATCCGGGCGTGGTGGGCATCGTCGCCGGGCGGATCAAGGAGCGGTTCAACCGGCCGGCCTGCGTCGCCGGCATCGCCGCGGAGATGGCGAAGGGGTCGGGACGGTCGGTGACGGGGATCGATCTGGGCGCCGCGGTGATCGCCGCGCGGCAGGCCGGCATCCTGACGACCGGCGGCGGGCATCCGATGGCGGCGGGGTTCTCGCTGTCGGCATGTCGGCTGCAGGATTTCCACGCGTTCCTGAACGAGCGGCTGGCCGCGGCGGCGCTGCTGCCCTCGGCCGCCGACCTGTCGGTGGAGGGCACGCTGGCGGTGCCGGGCGCCACCACCGAGCTGGCACAGCACCTCGCGAAGTTGGCGCCGTTCGGGGCGGGCAATGAGGAGCCGATCCTGGTGTTGCAGCGTGCCCGCGTGCTGCGCGCCGACCGGGTGGGGCGCGAGTCCACCGCGATCCGCACCTTCGTCGAGGGCGAGGGCGGCGGCCCGCGGCTGAAGGCCATGTTGTTCAGGGCGCGGGATGGGGCGTTGGCGGAGGCTTTGCTCGGGCGTGCCGGCGTGCCGCTGCACCTGGCGGGGCACCTGCGGGCGGAGGAGTGGAACGGCACGATCAGCGCGGGGTTCGTGATCAGCGACGCGGCACCGGCTTGACCCTGGGAGGGGCGTCCGCTACCCCGCTGGCGCCGCCGTCCCCTTCGTCTAGAGGCCCAGGACTCCAGCCTTTCACGTTGGTAACACGGGTTCGAATCCCGTAGGGGACGCCATTGTTTTCGTTGCCAATTTCCGAGCACGCCGCCTGAAGTTCTGGTATTTGGCAGGTTCCGCGGTGCGCCGCGGTGCATTCCCGGGTTAACCGGCCCCGGGAACAGCGAGTGCGCCCTGGCACAGCATCGCGCCTGAAAGATGGAGGCATTGATGGGCACCCGTGCGCCCGACAGGACCGAGGCACGCTGCCGCGAACTGGCGATCGCCGCAGGGGTCGATCCGGACAGCCGCGTTCCAAAGCCTGGCAGCGAACGCGGCATGCCGGCGTGGTGTACGTTCCGCGACGCGGCCCGCGCCGAGATGCTGGCGCACGAGCAAGCAGCGGCAGCGGCCGAAATCGCCAATCTGCGTCCACAGGAGCCGCAGTACCGGGACAGCCCCCTGACCGTGTTCGGCGACCACGATGCGGCGACGATCGCGCAAATGCGGAATTGCATGAGCGTCGGCAACGCGGTCGCCGGCGTCATCTGCGCGGACGGGCACCTCGGTTACGCCCAACCGGTCGGAGGCGTCATCGCCTACGAAAAGCAGATCAGCATCTCAGGCGTCGGCTTCGACATCGGTTGCGGCAACATGGCGGTGCGGCTCGATACGCCGTACGAAGCGATCGCCGGTACGGTGCCCCTGATCCTCAAGGACGTGCAGCGCGCGATCTCTTTCGGCATCGGCCGGACGAACACCGAGAAGCCGCAGCACGAGTTGTTCGACGACGCGGACGCGTGGCGCGAGTCCGATATGCGCGAGTATCGGCAGAAGGCCGCGGCCCAGCTCGGCACGGTCGGATCCGGCAATCACTATGTCGATCTCATGCGCGACCAGGCCGGCTTTGTCTGGATCGGCGTTCATTTCGGCTCTCGCGGCCTCGGTCACACCAGCGCCACGCGATACCTCAAGGCGGCCGGCGGCAAGGACGGCATGAACGTTGCGCCGGCGATCGTGGACGAGGACAGCGAACTCGGGCGTCGCTACATCGCCGCCATGCAACTCGCCGGACGCTATTCTTATGCCGGCCGCGAGTGGGTGGTCGAGCGCGTGCGCCAGATCATCGGCGGCAACGTGACCGACATGGTGCACAACCACCACAACTATGCCTGGCGCGAAACGCATGGCGGCCGCGATCTGTGGGTGGTTCGCAAAGGAGCGACGCCGGCGTTTCCCGGACAGCGAGGCTTTGTCGGTGGATCGATGGGCGACGACGCGGTGATCCTGGAGGGAGTCGATGGGGCCGAGGCCCGGGCCTCGCTCTATTCCACTGTCCACGGCGCCGGACGCCTGTTTGGCCGCAAGCAAGCGATCCGGACATTCACCCGCACGCAGATGGATGCGTGGCTGCAAGAACGGGGCGTCATGCTGTTGGGAGCTGACCTGGATGAAAGCCCCATGGCGTATCGCCGTCTGCCAGACGTACTTGCGCATCACACGGGTTCGGTGAAGGTGCTCCACACATTGCGGCCGTTTGCCGTGGCAATGGCGGGCGCTGGAGAATTCGACCCGTTCAAGGATTGAGGAGGCCGAGCATCCGACGATAGGATGCCAGCCGATCCGGCAGGTTGTTTGTCCCTGCATTGTCGATAGCGTCGTCCTTGGTGTTCCGGCATGGACGACAAAGCAAGATGGCTTTGTCGCCTGGACGATGGATACTGGAGACGGACCGGCATCCGCTGCGCATGCCGCCCGGCCGCCAACAAGCGGAGTCGTCACCAGCGAAACGGATTCACGTCCTGCACGTCGGCAACCGCGCCGGCGATCGTAAGCAGGCTCAACCCAAGCACGACAGGGTGCAGCCGCGGCTGGCCCGAAGCTTGCTTGATCGGCCTGAGTTTGCCCGGGCCCATCCGTGAAGATCCTTCTGGCCGATGACGATGCAGAGCGCGTTCGCCTGTTGATGCAGGCGCTTACCGCCGATCGCGCCATCACCGTGCTGCGTCTGCAACCGGGCGAATCGCTGCTCGAAGCGGTCGCGGCGCATGGCCCGGACGTGGTGCTCGTGGACATGGCGCGGCCGGACCGCGATGCGCTCGAAAGCCTGCGCCAATTGTCGGCCAGCCATCCCCGCCCCATCGCATTGTTCGTCGATCAGGACGACCCGCTGTTCATGGAGGCGGCCATCGCCGCCGGTGTGTCGTCCTACAATGTAATCGGGACGCCGCCGCCGGACGTGAAGCCCATCCTTCGCGCCGCGGTCGCGCTGTTCCGCCGGCACCAGCAGACCCGTGTCGCACTGGATTCGGCCGAGACGAAGCTGCAAGAACGCAGCATCATCGACCAGGCAAAGACCCGCCTGATCCGGGAGCGGCGCCTGTCGGAGCCCGACGCCTATCGCTGGCTGCGCCGCAGCGCGATGAGCAGCGGTCAGAAGATCGTGGATGTGGCGCGCAAACTGCTGCGCGAGGGGGAGGGCACCAGGCCATGAAAGCGACCGCGCCGGTGCGTTTCGGTTTGCTTCGATTGGCTGACAGCGCACCCGCCGTGGTGGCGCTGCACCGCGGCTTGTTCCGCGAGCTTGGCCTCGCGGTCGAACTTTCGGTCGAGCCCTCCTGGGCCAACATCGCCGACAAGCTCGCCTACGGGCTGCTTGATGCGGCATCCATGCTGCCGCCGCTTGCGCTGGCCGCCGCGCTTGGCCTGCGCGGCCCACCCGCCAGATTGCTGGTGCCGATGAGCCTCAGTGGCGGCGGCAATACGGTTACGGTCCGCGGCGAGGTGGCCGACGCCGTCGCGACCTCCGCCGAACCGCAGGATGCGCTGGCTCGCGGACGCGGACTCGGCGAATGGCTGCGTGCGCAGCCGGCGCCGCCGCGGTTCGCGGTCGTGCATGCATTCTCGACCCACAATCTGCTGCTGCGGTATTGGCTGGCCGCATCGGGGGTGGATCCCGACCGGGACATCGCAACGGTGGTGATTCCGCCAGAGCATGTGGAAGCGGCCTTGGCCGAGGGCCGGATCGCCGGGTTCTGTGCCGGTGCACCCTGGGGCGAACTGGCAGAGCACCATGGCTCCGGCAGGCATCTGTTGGGCACGTCGGACATCTGGGCCAACCATCCCGAGAAGTGCCTGGCGGTCGCCGAGCGTTGGGCCACGGCCAATCCACCAGCCCTGGAGGCTCTGCTGCGCGGCCTGCTGCAGGCGCAGATTCTGTGCGAGCAGCCTGGTTCGGCCGAATGGATCGCCCATTTGCTTGCCGGGCCGCCATTGGCCTTGCCCGCGACGGCCGTCCGGGCCTGCCTGCCAGGTGGCTCGGCAGCGGAGCGGATTCGCTTCCATGCCGGTTTGGCGTGGTTCCCGCGGCGCTCGCAAGCCACCTGGTTCCTGGCGCAAATGCGCCGCTGGGGATGGCTGGGCACGGACCTCGATCTGCGCGCGGCGGCAGAGCGTGTCTATCGGCCTGATCTGCTGGTTTCCGCCGCTGCGGCCGAAGGGCTGGCCTGGCCGGATGCTGATGGTGAACCTGCGAGCGGCTTCTGTGATGGCGTGATCATGCAGACCGGGTTGCGGGATGATTGACGGTTCGGGCGGATTTCTGACGAGGGGCTGCCGAAGAATCAGGCATTTATACCAGGTGGCGCAGTGTCTGAATCTTCAGTCACGCCCTTCCCCTCCCCGTCATGCCGACGAAGGTCGGCATCCACGACTTGCCGTTTGCGACAACCGTAAGTCGTGGATGCCGACCTGCGTCG
>DASXFW010000329.1:0-2883 GCA_036489395.1 Acetobacteraceae bacterium
CCCCTCCCCTTGAGGGAGGGGGTTAGGGGGAGGGGTGCCTGGTTCCGAGGTTCCGCGGAAGCAGCACCCCTCCCCCTGACCCCCTCCCTCAAGGGGAGGGGGGACTTTCTTTCTTTGTCTTTCTTTGTCATCCCAGGGTCCGTATCACGCCCGCCCACTGATCCAGCACCGGCAGCACCGCATCCGATTTCGCCGACTCCACACTCACCACCACGCGCGCAATCCCCATGTCGCGATAGCGCGCCATCTGTTCATGGTCCGGCGCGCCGCCCCATAGCGTGACCGGCACCGCGGCAGGATCGCGTCCCGCGTCCCGCACCATCTGCCGGAACTGCGGCAGGAAGGCGCTGACATCGTCATATTGCGGGCGCGAGCGATGCGGAATCCATCCGTCCCCGTAACGGATTGCCCGCCGCGCGCCGTACGGAAACGCGCCGCCGACAATCACCGGAGGATGCGGCTTTTGCACCGGCTTCGGCCAGCACATCATCGGGCCGAAGTTCACCAGCTCGCCGTGGTATTCCGGGTTTTCCTCGGTCCAGATGCGCTGCATCGCCTCGACGCGTTCGCGCATCAGCTTGAAGCGGTTCTTGAAGTCGGTGGTGCCGTGATCGGCCATCTCCTCTGCGTTCCAGCCGCCGCCGATACCGAACAGCAAACGGCCGTTGGAGACGTGGTCGATCGAGGCGACGAGCTTTGCGGTCTGGATCGGATCGCGCTGCGTCACCAGACACACGCCGGTGCCGAGCTTCAGCGTCCGGGTGACCGCCGCCGCGGTTGCCAGCGTAACGAACGGGTCCATCGCCTCGGCGTATTTGCGTGGCAGCGCGCCGCCCTGCGGGAAAGCCGACGAGCGCGACAGCGGAATATGCGAGTGCTCTGGCGCCCACAGTGACTCGAAGCCGCGCTGCTCCAGCGCGAGCGCGAGCTCCGTGGCGGTCATCGAATAGTCGGTGAAGAACATGCCCGCGCCGAAATCCATGGCGACCTCCCTGCGCTAGACCGTGAATTGCTCGGCCAGGATGCGTTCCGACAGGCCCTGGTCCGGATCGAACAATACCGTCACGGCGACCGTCACGTCCTCGCTGACCGCGACCGAAACGACATCGCGGACTTCGGTGAAGTCCGCCACCGCGGCCGTCGGGCGCTTTTCCGACTCCAGCACATCGAACAACACCTTCGCACTGCTCGGCAGCAGAGCGCCGCGCCAGCGCCTCGGACGAAATGCGGAAATCGGTGTCAGGGGCAGCAGATTTGCCGACAGCGGCACGATCGGCCCGTGCGCCGACAGATTGTAAGCCGTGGAACCCGCAGGCGTGGAAATCAACACGCCGTCGCACGTCAGTTCGGCCAGCCGCACCCGTCCGTCGATGGTGATGCGGATCTTCGCGCTCTGCCGCAACTGCCGCAGCAGGCTCACTTCGTTGAATGCGATCGCTTCATGCACCACGCCGTCGCGCGTTGTCGCGGTCATGCGCAGCGGATGCAGCTCCGCCGCTTGCGCGCGGGACAATCGGCCGGGCAGGTCGTCCTCGCTGAACGTGTTCATCAGGAAGCCGACCGAGCCGCAGTTCATCCCGTACACCGGAACGCCGCGATCCAGCACGCGATGGATCGTCTCCAGCATCGATCCGTCGCCGCCCAGGGCCACCACGACGGACGCGGTCTCGAACGGACAGTCGCCATAGCGCGCGACCAGCCGGTTGCGTGCGTCGATCGCGAGAGGCGTGGAGGCCGCGGCGAAATTGATCCGCCCGGCCTGGCCGACCGCCGACAAATCCATAGGCTGCGCCTGGTCGTTCACACGCGTTTCCGGTGTTCCAGCACCGGCATGTCGCGGCGCACGCGCGCCGTCACTTTCGGATCGATGCGCGCTGTTGCCCAGCCGGTGCCGTCCGACACCTTCGCCACCACGTGGCCCCACGGATCGACCACCATCGAGTGGCCGTAGGTGAAGCGCGCCTCGCCTTTGCCTTCGAGATGTTTGCCCCAGGTAGCGGGGGCGGCGAACCAGCATTGCGTTTCGATGGCGCGGCCGCGGATCAGCGTTTCCCAATGGTCCTTGCCGGTCGCCAACGTGAACGCGCTGGGCAGGAAGATCAGGTCGGCGCCTTGCTCGCGCAGCTTCCAGAACAAGTCGGGGAAGCGGATGTCGTAGCAGATCGCGCAGCCGACCTTGGTGCCGTCGGCTTCGTAAGTGACGACCTCGTCGCCTGACCCGTAGGTGTTGCTCTCGCGATAGCCGGTGCCGTCGGGGGCGACGATGTCGAACAAGTGCATCTTGCGGTAACGGGCGATCTCGGTGCCGTCGGGATTGAACACGACGGTGGTGTTGAACAGCTTCTCGGGGCCTTGCTCGATGATGGAGCCGCCGTGCACGTGGGCCTTGGTGGCGCGTGCGGTCTCGCGGAGGAATTCGTAAGCGGGGCCGCCGGGCTCGTTGCTGCCTTTCGCCGGCAGGAGCTCGGCGTTGGCGTTGCGCACGGTGCGGTCGCCGCCGAGGCTGTCCCACACCTCGGGCAGGCTGACGATGTCGGGGCGGTCGGCATCGACCGCTTCCTCGATCAGGCGGCGCGCCTGGGCGATGTTCTCCGCCTTGTCGGCGCCGGGGTTCATTTGCACGACGCTGACGCGCATCGGTCAGGGCTCCTGCTTATGGGTTGGGTAACAAGGAAGCCCATTTCGGGGTTTGCTGGCAATCGGCTGGTGGCGCCGGCATCGCGTCCCTCGTCATGGCCGGGCCTGACCCGGCCATCGTGCGTCCGTGAGCGTGCCTTGTCAGGAAGGTGCAAGTCCATCCTGGGCCTACCGACCAAGCCTGAAGCCAGAGGTAACTGCGTCATCGCGAGGTGGGGTGGGGAGCAATCCGAGGCGAAGAAGCAA
>DASXFW010000354.1:0-37737 GCA_036489395.1 Acetobacteraceae bacterium
TCGATGCTTTACGTTTCGACCCCTCCCCCTGGCCCCCTCCCTCAAGGGGAGGGGGGAACCTACGTCAGGCCGCCGACACCGTTTCATCCAGTCGCGGGTCGGCCGGAGGCCGGTGGGCAACTCGCAATGCCAGGCCGTCGCGGCCGCACGCCGAGGGTCGGTCATTCAGCGGGTTGGCGCTAAGCAATCCTTTACCTTTTGCGCCGATAACGCATGCACCGAGCGTTCCGACGGAACGCTCCCGGAGCTCGCGTTGTGCTGCACTCTCTCCGCACGGTTTCGGCCTCATGCGCCCGTTCCTGGCGGCGGATGTTTGACTCGGGCCAGCGGTTGTGGGGGCTCAGCGCCGCTGTAGTCCTCGCGATCATGCTCGGCGCGGCTTCCACGATCTGGGACCTGCGCAGGCAGGCAGAGCGGGATACCGCGGCCGAGACGCATACCCTCGGCGCCGTGCTTGCGGAACAAACGTTGCGCTATGTACAGATCGTCGATCTGGGCTTGCAGGAAATCCAGGCGCGTATTAGCGCTCAGGGCATCGCCACGCCCGAGCAATTCAGGCGCTTGCTCGCCGACCGGGACACCCACCAATTCCTGCTTGAACGCCTGCACAATCTGCCGCAGGCCAACGCCTTCCTGCTGGATGACGCGGACGGGCGGCTGGTCAATTCCTCCCGCGGTTTTCCACCGCCTGGCACCACAGTGTGGGGCCGCGACTTCTATGAACATTTCCTGCACGACGACGACATGGAGGTGTTCGTCAGCGAAGCGGTCACCAACCGGGTGACCGGTACGTGGACGGTGTTCGTGACGCGCCGTATCGACGGACCGGATCATCGCTTTCTCGGCGTCGTATCGGGCGCGATGGATACACAGTACCTCGACGAATTCTACGAGGCGCTCCGCCTCCCACCCGGCGAGTCGGTTACGCTGCTGCGCCGCGACGGGCTGGTTCTGGTGCGGGATCCCGATCCCACGCGTGACGTCGGACACCGAATGCCGGCGAGTTCACCCTGGTTCATGCGGGTCATGGCTGGCGGCGGTACCTACCGTTCGCCCGGATTCCTCGGTGGCAAGCCGGCCGTCGTGTCGGTGTATCCGCTGCCGCACTATCCACTCGTGGTGGACGTCTCGATGAGGGAGTCCAGGGCGTTCGCCACCTGGCGGCGGCAGGCGTTGACTCTTTCCTTGATTGCGGCAGGAGCGTCGGCCGGATTCATCGTCCTGTTCCACCTGCTTTCGGCGCAGTTCCGTCGGCAGAAGGCGCACGCAGTGGCGCTGCGCGAGTCGGAAATACGGTTGCGCGATTATGCCGAACTCGCGTCCGACTGGTTCTGGGAAATAGACGCGGACTTGCGCCTGACCTGGATTTCCGTCGGCTCACCGGTTGCGCAGCGCAAAGGCGCGGCCGGCTATGTCGGCAAGACAACCCGGGACATCTTCGACCCACAGGGAACCGATCCGCGATGGGAGCATCAGCAGGCGGTCATGCGCGCACGTAAACCGTTCAGAAGGTTCTGTTACGACGAACGGCAGCCCGACGGTTCGATGCGCTACGTCAGCAGTGACGGCGTTCCAGTCTATGATGGCGGCGGCGTTTTCGTTGGCTATCGCGGCGTCGGTCACGACATCACGCGCGACGTGCTGGCGCAGGAGGAATTGCAACACGCAAAGGAGCAAGCCGAAGCCGCCAGCCGCGCCAAATCCGAGTTCCTGACCAACATGAGCCATGAGCTGCGCACGCCGCTAAACGCGATCATCGGGTTCTCCGAACTGATCCGTGACCAGCCGTTCGGTGCGGTCGCCCCGCAATACGTCGAATACGCCAGGGACATTCACGATGGCGGGCGGCATCTGCTGGCACTGATCAACGACATCCTCGATCTTTCGAAAATCGAGGCAGGACGCTTCGAGCTCACCGAGGAAACGCTCGAGCTTGGCCGCCTGGTGCGCTCCTGCATCGGCATACTGCGCGTGCGGGCGAGGGAAGCGGGCGTGCTGCTGGCCGAGAGCATCGACCTGACCGGGGTGATCCTGCGCGCGGACCGCCGCGCGGTGACCCAGGTGCTGCTTAATCTGCTCGGCAACGCCCTGAAGTTCACGCCTCGCGACGGCAGCATTGCAGTGGAGCTGGAGCACCGGGCGGACGGCAGCTTTGCCGTCGCGGTGCATGATACCGGCATCGGCATCGAGCCCGCGGCCCTGCCCCGCTTGGGCGAGCCGTTCTTCCAGGCGGACGCATCGATCAGCCGGCGCTTCGGCGGCAGCGGCCTGGGGCTCGCCGTCTGCCGCCGCCTGTTGACCCTGCACGGCGGAATCCTGGAGATCGAGAGCCGGTTGGGCGAAGGCACCACGGCGCGTGCCGTGTTCCCCGCCTGGCGGGCACGGCAGGGGGCGACCAGGCAAGCGGCATAGCGGCCGGTTGCGAGGCGGGGCTGCGAGGGATATATGGCCGCGGGCCAGCCAGCTTGCCGACGTAGCTCAGTGGTAGAGCAACTGATTCGTAATCAGTAGGTCCGGAGTTCGACCCTCCGCGTCGGCACCAGCAGGACCCGATGCGCCGGCGCGCGGCACGCTGCACGTGGTGTCATTCGACAACAGCGGCGTCAGCCACGAAGGCAAGCAAGGCAAGCACGCCCGCGGCAAAAACGCGCCCGGTTCCCGGCCATCCCGAACAGCGCGCGGGGCCTCGCGTCGCACCGGCCGATCATCTTCAGCGACGTCGCCGCCGCCGGCCCCATCGACCTCGGCCATTTTGTCCGGCCGACCGCGACGACCGGCTACGTGAACGTAATCAACGTCCCGGAGTGATTGTCCGTCATCGTATGGATCGTGCCACTGATCGTGCCCGAAAGCTTGATGCTCACCACAGCGGATCCGTTCGACATCACGTTCAGCATACCGGACGCTGACGTACCGCTGAAAATTGCCGACGCCAGTGCCGAATTCAGGTTGGTGACATCGATCGAGTCCAGCTTCGTGAAGTCCGCCAGCGTGTCGTTGGCGAAATTCGCGACCGTGTCCTGGAACGTCACGCCGTAGTGCCCCACATCGTCCAGCGTGTCGTTCAGGCCGCCGCCCCCGGACAGCACCTGGTTGGCCGCGCCGGCATAGATCGTGGCGTTTCCGCCGCTGCCCACCGCGTGGATGAACTGCATGTGGTTCAGCGTCAGCGTGCTTGCGGCATCGAGCCGCACGGTTACGTTGCTGTCGCCGCTGTTGAGAGCAAACGTCCCGCCGGTGGTAATCTCCAGCGTGCTGCTGCCGGTTCCGCCCAGCACCGCAACGCCCGCGTGGGTAGCCGTCGCCAGCACCTGCAACGTGCCGCCGGTGTCAACCACGGTCTGGCTGGCATCGCCCACGGTGATCGTGTCGTTGTCCGTGCTGGCGAAGATCGTCAGCCCGGTCTGGTTGTTGGCGGTAAAGTTATAGCTGGTACCCGCATTGTCCAGGAACACCTGGTTGATGCCGGTGATGTTGCTGCCCATCGCCAGGGTGCCCCCATCCTGCACCTCCAGCACATTCGCGCCGCTGCCGCCGGTGATCGTCGCGCCGATGGTGGCGGCGGTGACAACGAATTTGTCGCCGCCGCTGCCGCCGTCGATCGTCTCGTCGTTGCTGCCGACATAGACCATGTCCGAGCCTGGACCCAGATTGATCGTGTCGCTGTCCGCCGCGCCGAATATCACGACGTGACCGGTATCCTGCACGTCCAGCGCCAGAGCCTCCCCAGCGCGCAACGAGACCAGTTGCAGTTGTCCGACCGACGCGCCCTGTACGTCCACCGTTTGAATGTTCGACAGCATCGTTGGCGCCGCCAGGTTAAACGCGCCGGACCCGTCCAGCACCACCGTGTTGCCGGTGCCGCCGGGCGCGATCGTCTGCCCGCTGCGCAGGATGTTGCCGCCGACAACCAGTGTATCGTCGCCGCCGCCGCCCTGCACGCTGATCGACGGATTGAACGGCAGCGTCAGCGTATCCCCTGCGGCCAGCTCGACGCTGACGTTGATGTCGCTGGCGTTCAGCGCGACTGCGCCGGCATTGGTGATCTGCAAAATCGTGCCATTGCCGCCCAGCACCGCGACGCCGCCTTGTGCCGCGGTCGCGAGCACCGTCAGCGCGCCGCCGGTGCTCACCACGGTCTGGCTGGCATCGCCCACCGTGATCGTGTCGCTGTCGCTGCTGGCGAAGATCGTCAGGTTCTCGGTCGTATTTGCCGTGAAGCCGTAGTTGGTGCCGGCGTTATCCAGGAACACGTCGCTGATGCCGGTGATGTTGCCACCCATCGTCAGCGTGCCGCCGCCCTGCACCTCCAGCACGTTCGTCCCGCTGCCGCCGGCGATCCTCGCTCCGACGGTGGCGGCGGTGACAAGGAACTTGGCATTGCCGCTGCTGCCGTTGAACGTTTCGCCGGAGCCGCCGACATACACGACATCCGATCCCGGACCCAGGTTCACCGTGTCGCTGTTCGCGGCGCCGAAGATCACCACGCCAGGCGGATTGGGATTGCCGGCGTTGACCGAGGTATCTGCCAGCACATCGACCGTAAGAGTGGTTCCGTTGCGGAGGAACACCTCCGGACGGTTGGGGAACTGCCCTTCGGCGACATCCACGGTCTGGATGTTGGAAAAGACCGCGGGTGCCGTCAGGTCGAACTCGCCAGGTCCCTGCAGCAGCAGCGTGTTGCCGGTGCCGCCGGGGGCGATCGTCTGGCCCGCCCGCAGCACGTTCGCGGCAACGATCAGGGTATCGTCGCCACCCCCGCCCTGCACGCTGATCGAGGGATTGAACGGCAGCGTCATCGTATCGCCGGCTGCCAGTTCCACCACGACGTTGGTATCCAGGGCGTTCAGCACGACTGTACCGGAATTGGTGACCTCCAAGGTCGCGCCGCCGAGGCTGCCGTACACCGCAGCGCCAGCATCGGCCGCCGTAGCCAGCACGGTCAGTCCGCCGGTCCACCCGTACACGCTCTGGCTGGTGTCGCCGACCGCGATGGTGGCATTGTCCGCGCCGGCATCGATGATCAGGCCATGCGTCGAATTCGCCGTAAAATCGTAGGCAGTACCGGCGTTGTCCAGGAATACCGTGTCGATGCCGGTGATATTGGCACCCATCGTCAGCGTGCCGCCGCCCTCGATCTCCAGTATGTTGTTGCCGCTGCCGGCGGCGATCGTCGCACCGATATTGGCCGCTGTCGCAATGATCCGTGCGCTGCCGCCCCCGCCGTTCACCGTCTCGCCGGCACTGCCCAGATACACGACCGACGCACCGGACCCGAGGTTGATCGTGTCGCTGTCGGCCGCGCCGGTCACGACGGCCTGCGCGCTGTCCTCCACGTTCAGCGTCAGGGCCTGGCCGTTGCGCAGCCAGATGAACTGCTGGCCGCTCGACGCCCCTTCGGCGTCCACGGTCTGGATATTCGTCAGCACCGCCGGCGCGCGCAGATCGAAGCCGCCCGTCCCCTCCAGCAGCAGCGTGTTGCCGGTACCGCCCGGCGCGATCGTCTGGCCACCGCGCAAAACGTTGCCGGTGACGATCAGCGTATCGTCCCCGCCGCCGCCCTGCACGCTGATTGACGGATTGAACGGCAGTGTCAGCGTATCGTTCGCCGCCAACTGCACCGCGAGGTTGGTGTCGCCGGCGTTCAGCGTCACCGTGCCGGCATTGGTGATCTCAAGCGTCGCGCCACCGCTGCTGCCGTAAACCGCCGCACCGGATTCCGCTGTGGTCGCCAGCACCGTCAATTCGCCGGTCCAGCCGAATACCGTCTGGCTGGCATCGCCAGGCGTGATGGTGGCGTTGTCTGCGCCGGCATGAACGATCAGTCCGTGCGTCGAATTGGCGGCAAAGTGATAGGCGGTACCTGAATTCTCCAGGAACACATTGCCGATGCCGGTGATGCTGCCGCTCATCGCAAGCGTGCCGCCGCCCGTCACGTCCAGCACGTTGCTGCCGCTGCCGCCGGCGATGGTCGCGCCGGCGGTGGCAGCGCTGATCGCGAACGTGTCGTTGCCGCTGCCGCCGTTCACCATCTCGGTGCCGCTGCCCAGAGTGACCTGCGCCGTGCCAGCCCCCAGGTTGATGACATCGCTGTCCGTCGCCCCGAACACAACGATGTTCGCGTCGTCCAACACGTTCAGGGAAACATCGAGCCCGCTGCGCAGCCAGATGAATTGCTGCTGCCCGTCCGCTGCCGCCTGCACATCCACGGTTTGGATGTTTTGCAGCACCGCAGGTGCGCGCAGGTCGAACACGCCCGGACCTTGCAGCTCCAACAGATTGCTGCCGGTGACAGCGATCGTCTGTCCCGCCTGGAACACGCCGCCGGTGGCGATCAGCGTGGTGTTGGAACCGGAGAACACGTTCTCGCCCGGCGTCAGATCGACCGAGGACACCACTTCGCCCGAGATCGTCAGGCTCAGCGGCGGCGGGTCGGACGTATAGCCCGATGCGTTCTGATCCACCGAGGTCAGCGCGATCGTTTCGGTAAATCCGCCCACCGCGCCGGTGTTCACCGCCACGTGCAGGCCCTGATAACCGGTGCCCGCCGCAATCTCCGGCAGCGGCCCGGTGCCGCTCACCGTGAAGCCAGGCGTCGTGGTTGCGGTCAGCGTGCCGGCCAGATCGTCGCTGCCCAGCACGGCGTTGTTCTCGACCGCGATGCCCAGGTTCTGCACCACCTGGCCCAGCGTGAAGGCGCCGAGCGTCACCGTGTAGGCGTTGCCGATCTCGGTCAGCGTGCCTTCGCCCGACAGCAGCGCGAACGCCGGCGAGGAACCGGTGCCGGGCTCCACCTGATCGTTGACAATTGTCGTCTGTGCCGACGGCGCGAACACCGGCTCCCCGCCCGTCGGCGCAATCGTTACTTGCAAGTTACCGCTGGGCAGCGAACCCAGCACGTTCGCCGGCACCGAGACGCTGAAATTCGCGCTGGTCTGCCCCGCCGCGATGGTCACCGTGCCGCTGGGCAGCACGTCGCCCGCGAAGGCGCTCGCCCCCAGATACGCGGCATCCGGCGCGGTCACCGCGTAATCCACCGTCGTCGCGTTCGCCTCGGCCTGGGTCAGATAGACCGTGAAGCCGACCGCCAGATTGCCGCTGGCCGGCTCCACCAGCGCGGCGTTGTTCGCCGACACGCCCAGCGCGGGCGTCGCCGCCGGGGCCTGCACGTTCGACCCGGTGGTGGTGATCCCCTGCTGCTGCACGTTCTCGCCGCCGGTCACGATCGTCGGATCGCCGGTGACGATGTAATCGAGCGCCGCCGCCTGTTGCAGTTGCGGATCGGTGATGCCCGCCTGGATCGCTGCCTGCAGCCCTTCCTGCTGCAAATTGCCAGGCAGATCGCTCAGGCTGAGCGCGTCGGACGGGAACGCCAGATCGGTCAGGTTGTTGTGCGTCTCGCCGCCGACGTAATTCAGCAGCGACGTGGCCTGGGTAACGCTCCAGTCCTGCGCGAAGGCGCCGTAGAGTTGCCCCGTGGTGATCGTGGTGCCGCTGACCACCGGCTCGAAATCGGTATCGACGCCGGAATCCGACCCCAGCAGCCCTTCCACCGAGCCCGGCCCATCGGTCGGCGCCAGCGCCACGGACGTGTTGATATAGCTGCCGCCCAGGCTGACGGTCAGGCTCTCGCCGGTGTTCCACTTCACCACGTAGGTGCTGGACGATTCCTCGGTGACGCTACCGCCCGCCAGGGTCAGCACGTCGCTGCCGCTGAACGCATAGGCGGTGCCGTTCAGTTCGACGGTACTGGTGCGATCGGCACCCAGCAGACCGAACGTGACCGAATCGCCGGGATCGATCCCCGCGGCGACCTGATCGATGACGCTGACCGCGGCGCCCGGCGACCACTGCTTCGTGCGGATCTGCACATTGAAGTTGTCGCCGGCGAGCGTCGACTTCGCCAGCGTGAACTCGCCGACCGCCTGGAAATTATAAAGCAGCCCGTCGAACGTCGTGATGTGCACGTCGCCCCATGCGGTCGCCGTGGGCACCGACGGTGGCGGCGGCAACGGCATCGGCACGATCGTGCCTGTTACTGTCAGCGTCACGTCGTTCAGCGGCGCGGAATAGCCGCTCGGGTTGGTGTCCGTCGGATCCAGCACGACGGTTTCGGTGAATACGCCGATCGTGCCGGTATTCAGCGTCACCACCGGCTCGGTATCCGCCGCGCCCGGCGCGACGTTGCTGAACGGCACGAAGCCGGTGTTCAGGTAGCCGGTGAAGTTGGTAATGCCGAACTGCCCGGACAGATCGTCGGCCGGCAGCGTGGCACCGTTATCGATCCCCAGATTGGCAAACAGATCGGTCCCGTTCTGCACCTGCGTGCCGAGGTTCAGCACGTAGGTCGTGCCGCTGCCTGTCAGGTAACCGTCGCCGCCCAGTTGCTCGACCAGTGGCACGGCGGGGTTGCCGGCGGTCGGCGTGGGATTGACGATCTCGGTCTGCGCGCTGCCGCCGAACACGCTCTCGCCGCCGGTCGGCGTGACACTGACCTGCAAATTCGCGTTCGGCTGCGACCCCAGCGCATTCGCCAGCACATCGATCACGATCTGTGCGCTGGTCTGCCCCGCCGCGATCTGCACCGCACCCGAGCCGGCGCCGCCAACGATATTACCGGCACCAAGGTAGTTCGCGCCGGGCGTGGTGACGTCATATTCGATGGTCGTGGCATTCGCTTCAGCCGCGGTGAGATACACCGTGTAATCGACCGCCAGTGTTCCCGTGGCGGGTGCCAGCGCCGTGGCGCTGTCGGCGAAGATGCCGACGCTCGGCAGCGGCGTGGGAATGCTGACCGCGGCGCCATTCAGATTGACGCCCTGCTGCTGCACGTTCTCGCTGGCAAACACCGAATTGGCGTTGCCGGTGACCAGCAGGTCGATCACCGCCGCATCGATCAGGTTCGGATTGGTGATGCCCTCCGCCTCGACCTGCGCCTCGGCCGCGGCGACCAGGTTGGCCGGCAACTGGTTCAGTTCCAGCGCATTGTCCGGGAAGCCCGGGATGTCGAAACCGCCGAAGCTCTCGCCGCCGCCGTAATACAGCAGCGAGCTGCCCGCGCTCGGCACCGACCACGCCGTGGCATAGGCGCCATAGACCTCGCTCGACGCGATCGTGCCATCGGTCGCGATCAGCGGCGTGCCGTTGGCAAGCTGCAAATCCGTCGATGGATTGCCGTCGTCCGGACCCAGCAGGCCCTGCACGTTGCCCGCATCGGCCGCGGTCAGCGCGATGGTGTCGTTGATGTAGGAACCGGCCAGCGTGACGTTCATCGTCTCGCCGGTGTCCCAATTCACCCGGTAGGTGGTACCCGTCAGGTCGGTCACCGACCCGCCGGCAAGCGTCACCGTCTGTCCGATGCTCAATGCGTCGGCGGTGCCGTTCAGGTAGAACGGCGCGCTCTCATCGACAGCGAACACCAGGTTGTCGCTGCCGACCTGCGCGCCGATCTCGGTCTGCACGCTGACCGAGGCGTTCGCGCCGTACGGCTGCAGCCGTGTCTGCACCTGGAACGTATCGCCGGCGATTGTGGACTTCGTTAGCACGTATTCGCCGGCCGCCTGGAAATTATAGTACAGCCCGTCGAACGTGGTCAGGTGCACGTCGCCCCAGGCGGTCGCCTCGGGCACCGGCGGAGGTGGCGGAGCAGGCGGCGCGAGTACCGTGCCGGTGACGGTGAGGGTCACGGTATTCAACGCCGCGCTATAGCCGCTGTCGTTGGAATCCGTCGGCGACAGCGTCACCGTTTCAGTGAACGTGCCGACCGAGTTGGTCAGCATTTCGACCACCGGCGCGGTATCCGCGTTCCCCGCCGCAACCGGCGTGAACGGCGCCAGTCCGCTGTTGAGGAACTGGGTCGGTCCGTTCACCACGAAGCTGCCGGACAGCAAATCCGCCGGCGCCGTCGCGCCATTCAACACGCCCCATCCCGCTTCCAGCGGGTTGCCGTATTCCTCAACTGTGCCCAGGTTCAGCACGTAACTCGTGCCGCTGCCGCTCAGGTCGCCGTTGCCGGAAACGCCCTCGATGTCCGGCACGGCGGCGTTGCCGGCGGTCGGTGCGGCGTTCAGCACCTCGGTCTGCGCGAACGGCGCAAACACGCCTTGTTCCAGGTTCTGCGGCGAGATCTCCACTTGCAGATTCGCGTCCGCCGCGCTGCCCAGCACGTCGGCCGGCAGCGCCACGGTGAACACCGCGGAGGTCTGGCCTGCGGCAATCGTCACGGTACCGGAGGGCAGGATGTCGCCGGGGAAGTCGGCAGCATTCAGGAAGCCGGCGCCGGGCACGTTGACCGAATAATCGATGACGGCCGCGCTTGCTTCCGGACTGGTCAGATAGACGGTGAAGCCGACCGCCTCCGCCCCCGACGTGGATTCAACAACGCTCGCTACGTTCGCCTGCACGCCGACCACAGCGGTTGGCGCCGGCGCCGCGGTCAGTGTCGAGCCGCTGGTGACGACTGTGCCTTGCTGTTGCTGCACATTCTCGCTGGCCTGCAACGCTTGTGGGTTGCCAGTGAACAGATAGTCGATGATGGCGGCTTGCTGGAGGTTGGGGTCGGTGATGCCGGCGGCTTCGGCGGCGGCGAGCGCCTGCTGCACCGCATCTGCCGGCAAATTGCCAAGCCCGACCTGGTTGTACGGGAAGTTGACGTTGCTGAACGAAGCGGCATCCTGTCCCGCCTGATAGTCCATCAGCGACGTGGCGCCGGTGACCTGCCACGCGCTTTCATACTGGCCGTACAGCTCGGCGTAGCTGACCGATCCGTCGGTCGCGACCGAGGTGCCGTTCGGCAGTGCCAGGTCATTGTTCGGGTTGCCGTCGTCGTTCCCCAGCAGCCCCTGCACATTCCCCGCGTCGCTGTTCGGCAGCGAAACGGTCGCGTTCAGGTACGTGCCGTCATCGGTGATATCGAGTTCTTCCCCGGTGTTCCACACCAGCCGGTAGCTGTCCGCCGATGTTTGCTCCAGCGATCCGTCAGCCAGCGTGATGACCGGGTTGCCGGCCAGCGACACGCCGGCACCGTCGATCCACACGACATCCGTGCGGCCGATCCCGAAGGTGACGCGATCGTTGCCGATCTCCGCCGCGACCATCGTGTTGACGCTGACGGACGAACTGCCGTTCCACGGCTGCATCCGCGCCTGGATTGCGAATGTGTCGCCAGGGACAGTGGATTGCGACAGCACGAATTCGCCGGCCGCCTGGAAATTATAGTACAGGCCGTCGAACGTCGTCAGGTGCACGTCGCCCCACGCGTCGGCGACGCGCGCCGCGGGCGTCGGCACCGGCGCAGCCACCACCGTTCCGGTGACGGTCACGGTTTCCGGCGTCAACGCGCCGGAATAGCCGCTCGGGTTATAGCCGGTCGGGTCCAGCGTGATCGTTTCGCTGAACGTGCCAACCGTCCCGCTGGACAGCACCAGGAATGGTGCGCTGTCGGTTTGCTGCGCTTCCAGGCCGGCTGACGTGGTGCCGGAACCGAATGCGCCGAAACCGTTGTTCTCGAACTCCGGCGCACCTGAAAGGCTGAAGCTGCCGGCCAGCAGATCCGACGTGCCCAGCACGTCGTTCAGCACCGCCAGGCTGGCACCCAACGGCGTCGCGTACTGCGCCACCGATCCCAGATCGAGCACGTAACTCGACGCGACGCCCGCCGGCACCAGCGTGCCGTTCCCGCCGGTTTGCTCGATCGCCGCGACGGCATACTGATCGACGTTGACGGTCGCCTGCACGTAGGCATTGCCGAGTGACGTCGTGCCCTCGTTGTCGATGCCCGTGCCGTCGCTTCGCAGCGCGACCTGCACCTCGCCGGAATAGGTGCCCAGGCTCCCGTCGGACAGCGTCGCACTCAGCGACGTGTCATTGCTGATGCCCGGCGCAAGGTCGGTTACCGAGCCTGACGCGGCGGTGACATAGGTGCCGAAATTCACCACCTGCGCGTCGAGCTTCTCGGTGAAGCCGTCCGCCGCCGCGGTGTTACTTACGGTGATCGCCACCGTGACGCTGCCGCCGTCATCGCCCCGGTGCACATAAATCGGCGCGGAGGTCAGCGCCGCGGCCGCCGGCCCATACACCGTGCCTTCCACGGTGATCTGCGCGCTGCCGTCGCCGGATGTGTTGCCGTCGCCGGCGTCCGATGCGTAGGTCAGCGTGACGGTGCCGGTCTTCACACCCGGCGACGACGTGTCGATGCCGGCGAATACCGCGTTGTCGATGGTTCCGCCGGGAGCCAGGGCGCTGACGGTTCCCTCCGACGTCGCATTGCCGGACGACGAGGCGGACACATCGAGTCCCGCCGATCCGCTTGCCGCCGCATTGCTGAGGCTAAGCGGCACCGACGCGGCCTCGCCCTCATAGAACGTGCCGAGATTGATCGGCCCGCCGGTCAGCAGCTCGCCCACCGCCGCCGGCAGCACCGTATCGGTGATGACGATCGTCTCGGCCGGCAGGATCGAGGAATAGCCGGTGATGTTCTCATCCATTGGGCTGATGACGATGGTCTCGCTCTGCGGCCCCGTCGCGCCGCTGTTGGTCTGCACCACCAGGCCCTGGTAGCTCGCGCCCGCTGACAGCGGCGTCAGCGGTTGCGCGCCATACACGGTGAAGCCGCTGCCGCTGGCGGCGATCGAGCCGCCGACGAAATCCGCCGGCGCCAACGCCGCATTGGCGAATTGGAAGCGGTCCTGCAACGAGCCTTCGCCCGCCACCAGCGTGCCCAGGTTCAGCGTGAAGTTCCCGCCGCTGCCGGCGAAAACCCCAGGCCCGGACGCCAACGTAAGCTGCGGCACCGCCGGGTTGCCGGCGACCGGCTGGTTGTTGTCGATCTCGCTCTGCGCGGTGTGGCCAAAGATCGGATCGCCGTTGGTCGAGCTGATCGACACTTGCAGATTGCTGGAAGGCGCGCTGCCCAGCACGCCGGCGGGCAGGGTCACGGTGAACTGCGTCGTGGTCTGCCCCGCCGGAACCGTAACGAAACCCGACGGCAGCGTGCCGCCGAACGAACCGGCATTCAGGAACGTCGCATCCGGCGCGGTCACCGCCCAGTCGATGACGGTGTCGGTGCCGGAGGCACTGGTGAGATATGCAGTGAACGTAACGTTGGTGGTGCCGTCGGCGTTCTCCACCACGTTGGCGGCGTTGGCGCTGACGCCCAGCGCCGGCACCGGCGGCGGCGGCGTGTTGATCACCGCGGCCTGTGTCGTCTCGCCGGTCTGGTTGACGTTGAGATCGTTCAGCAGCGCCGTCGGATCGCCGGTGACCAGCAGATCGACCACCGCCGCGGCGGCAAGATTCGGATCGGTGATGCCGGCCTGCTGAACCTCTAGCTCGGCCTCCTGCACGATCGCCGCGGGCAGGCTGGTGACGCTGATCGCGTCGGTCGGGAAGTTCACGTCCGTGAACGTGCTGGTGCCCTGGCCCGACAGATAATCCAGCAGCGAATTGCCACCGGCACCGCTGGTGACGCGCCACGCGTTGGCGAATTCACCATAGAGCTGCGAGGACGCCAGCGGCTGCGCCAGCACCGTCCCGTCGGCAAGCTGGAAGTCGTTCGCCTGGCCGGTGTCGCTGCCGAGCAATCCCTGCACCGAGCCTGGCCCGTCGGTAGCCGCCAGCGTCAGGTTCATGTTGAGGTAGCTGCCGGCGTCGGTGACCTGCATCGACTCGCCGGTGTTCCAGTTCACCTGGAAGCTGGCGGAGGAGACCTGCGTGACCGTGCCGCCGGACAGCGTGATGGTCTGGCCGTTCACCAGGTTCTGCGGCACGCCGTCCACCCACACCACGTCGGTGCGGTCGAGGCCGAACGTGACGGTATCGGTGCCGACCTCGGCGCCCAGCATGGTCAGCACGCTGACAGTGGCGCCTTCCGACCAGGGCTGCATGCGCCCCTGCACCTGGAACGAATCGCCGGCCACAGTCGATTGCGCCAGGACGAATTCGCCCTCGGCCTGGAAATTGTAATACAGGCCGTCGAACGTCGTGATGTGCACGTCGCCCCACACGGTGGCGACGGGCAGGGGAGGCGGTGGCGGCGGCGGCACCGGGACGATGGTGCCGACCACGTCGATCGTCTCGGTGCCGAGGCCGTTGGAATACCCTGACGCGTTGGTACCGCTTGCGGTCAGCGTGATCTGCTGCGTGAAGGTGCCGATCGTGCCGGTGTTCAGCACGACGTCGTTGCCGCCGGCGTTATTGCCGAACGCGACGTTGTTGAAAGCGCCGAAGCCGGTATCGGAGAAAACGCTGTCGCCGCCGATGCTGAAGCCGCCGTCCAGCATGTCGGCCGCCGGCCCCGCGGCGGCATTCAGCGCGCCAAGGTCGGCGGACAGCGCACCGCTGAATTGTTCGGTCGATCCAAGGTTCAGCGTGTAGGTGTTGGCAACGCCGGTCGGGGTCAGCGTGCCGTTGCCGCCGAGGAATTCCATCGCCGCGGTGGCGAAATTGTTGATGGAGATACCGACCGGCACATCCACCGTGCCGAGCGCCGTGGTGCCCAGGCTGTCGATTCCGCTTCCGTCGCTGGTTTCGGAGACCGCGACCTCGCCGCCGGTCGATGCGGCGGCGGTGGAGAACGTGACGTTCAGCGAGCTGTTATCGCTGTTGCCCGCTGCGACGTCGCCCGTCGTGCCGGTGGCGCCGGTGACCGAGCCGCCCGCGCCGCCTACAGCGGATACTTCCAGCCCCTCCGAATAGATGCCCGCCGGCGCCGTGTTCTGGACCGTCAGCGCCTCGGTGTAGAGGCCGCCGTCGTCGCCGACATGCAGGATGATATTGGCGGGCGCGGTGACCGAAGCCGACGCGAGGTTGTACACGTTGCCGCTGAGCGCGACGCTCTGCGGGCTGAGCGCGACCGGCGTTGGCGTGGTGATCGAGGTGGCGCTGACATCGTCCAGTCCGATGTAATTCTCACCCGATGCGCCAACCAGGGAGATCGTCGTGGTGTTGCCCGCGGCGGTGAAGTCGAGCGTCTCGGTTTGCCAGTTGTTGGTTCCGGTCAATGTGCTGGTGAAGGTCTGCGACGTCCCGCCCGCGGTCGCAGTGATCGCAGCCGGCAGGCCGTAGTACGACGACGATCCGAGATCGAACGTAAGCTGGTATTCGTCGCCGCTGGTCGTGGCGATGATCTGGCTCACGCCGCTGAACGGGCCGCCGTCGTTGTCGCCGGTCAGGTCGAGAAAATAGCTGCCGTCGTACGCAGAGAGATCGAACGGATTGCCGGGTCCGACCCACGCCAGCGGCTCGCCGCCGGCCACCGTCCAGCCCGGCATCACGGTCGAGCCGACCGTCAGGTCCATCGTGTCGCGGTTCGGCGGATCGAAGTCGCTGGTGTTCTCGAAGCTGCCGTCGGTCAGCAGGTTGTCGCCGCCGGACGAGAACCCCAGCGTGACGGTGCCGGTTTTCGCCCCGGCCGAGCTGTCGTTCAGCCCAACGGTGATGTTGGACGCAGCGGTGCCGCCGATCGCAAGCTGGTCGATCGAGCCGCTGCCATACGCACTGCCGGTCGCGCCGGACACCACGCCGGACAGCACCGCCGATCCGGTGTTGCCGATGCTCAGCGTGGTGCTGTCGGTGGTGCCGGATGTGGCGACATGCGCGTCGGGCAGCACGATCGGTGTTGCCGTATCGATCGTCGCCTGCGCCAGCGACGACAGCGGCAGTACCGTTGCGGTCACCTCGATGGTTTCCGCGGTCAGCGCCGCGTCGTAGCCGCCGGGATTGGAGTCCGTCGCGTTGATCGTGATGGTCTGGGTGAACACGCCGGGCGTGGCAGCGGACAGATCGACGGTAAACGGCGAGGTGCCGCCCGCCGACAGGTCGCCAAATGTGCCGAGGCCGGTGTTGCCGAACGCCGCATCGCCGCCGGCGCTGATGCTGCCGGACAGGAAATCGGCAGGGCCGGTCACGGCATTCTCGATGTCGAGGTCGGCGACCGGAGCCGCCACGCCGGCCGCGAAAGTGCCGAGATCCAGCGCATAGACGCTGCCCGCCAGCGTCAGTGCTCCGACGTTGTTGGCTTGCTCGACTGCTGCGGTGGCGTAGTTGTTGACCGTGACGCTGACGGACACATCGACCGTGCCGAGCGCCGTGGTGCCGAGCGTATCGACACCGCTGCCGTCGCTGACCTCCGCCACCGCGACGCTGCCGCTGACATTGCCGGCATGCGCGGTCGAGAAGCTGAAGGTCAACGCACTGGTGTTGGTGGCGCCGGCCGTCACCCCCAACGCGCTGCCGCTGACGCCGGTCAGACTGCCGCCGGCGACGCCAACCGCCGTCGCATCCAGGTTCTCGGAAAAGCCGTCCGTCGCGGCGTTGTTAGTGATCACCAGCGCGGCGGCCTCACTGCCGCCGCCGTCGCCGACATGCAGGTAGATATTGCCCGGCCCGCTGATGGAAGGCGACGCATAGCGATAGACGCTGCCCTCCAGCGACACCGGCTGCGGCGCAAGCGCCACGTTTGTGCCGGTCACGTCGATGACGCTGACGTCGTCCAGTCCGTCCCAGCTTGGATCGTTGCGCCCGGCGAGGGAAAGGACAGTATTGTCGGACGTTGCCTGCGCGTAGGCCGTGTATTCGGTCCAACCGGTCGGCGGCGCGTCCGTCAGGGACACGACATCGTCGCTGCCGAAATACACATTCAGATCGCTGGGGTAGTTGCCGCTGCTGTAGTACCAGAACTGGACCTGGTAGTTATCGCCAGCCACGGTCGCCAGCGTCTGGGTGGCGGCGATGTCTTCGCCGACAGCGCCGAAGGCGAGGTAGTTGGCGTCGCCGTTGTACGCGGTGATCCCGTGCGAGCCGGATGCCGCGGCGCCGGAATGGTACGTATCCGGACTGGACCAGCCGGTCATGCCCAGGGCGAAGTTGCCGTTGGTGACGATATTGGCGCCGACCCCAGTGTCGGTGCCGGTCGATTCGAACGCCAGCGTGACCGTGCCGCTCTTGGTGCCAGCCGACGTGTTGTTCAGCCCGGCCAGGATGTCGGTCGCATCGGTGCCGCCGGGCGCCAGCCCCGTGAAGGAGCCGCTGCCATAGGCGTCGCCCGTCGCGGAAACCACCGACGCCGCAAGTTGCGCCGATCCGATATTGCTGATGTCGAGCGTGGTCTGGTCGTTCGCCACCAGCGACGCGACATGCGCGTCCGGCAGCACGATCGGCGACGGCTCGTTGATCGCCGCCTGTGCCAGCTCGGTGTCGGCGAGCACGGTGCCGGTCACCACGACGGTCTCGGCTGTCAGCGCCTCGCTGAATCCCGACGCGTTGGCGTCGTTCCCGACCAGCGTCAGCGTCTGGGAGAACACGCCGGCATTGACGGTGGAGAGGTCGATGGCGACCGGTGACGAGGCGCCGGCGACGACCGTGCCGACACCGAGGCCGATGTCGCTGAACGCGATATCGCCGCCGGCGGTAACGCTGCCCACCAGCCAGTCCGCCGGCCCGGACGCCGTGTTGGCGATGTTCAGCGTATCCGACACTTCGCCCGGCCCGATGGCGACGGTACCCAGGTCCAGCGTGTAGGTGTTGCCCGCGGCCGACAGCATGCCGGGGCCGCTGGCCTGCTGCACCGCCGCCGTTGCGTAGCTATCGATGGTGACGGTCACGGGCACTTCCACCGTGCCGAGCGACGTGGTGCCGAGCGTATCCACGCCGCTGCCGTCGCTGGTTTCCGCCACCGCGGCATCGCCGGTGATGATGCCGGCGCTGGCCGTGGAGAAACTGACGGTCAGCGCGCTGTTGTTGCTGGCCCCAGCGGCGATGTCCGGGGTGGTTCCGGTGGCCGACAGCAGATTGCCGGTAACCGCGCCGGTGGCGCCGGCATCCAGTCCTTCGGAATAACCGTCCGCAGCGGCGGTATTGGATACGCTCAACGCCTCGGACGCGGTGCCGCCGTCGTCGCCGACATGCAGGGTAACGTTGGCCGGTGCGGCAATCGACGGAGCCGCATAGCGATAGACGGCACCCTTCAGATTGAGCGTCTCGGTGCCGAGACTGGCGTCGATGCCGGACACACCGCCGTCGGTCGCGAACGCCAGCCCAACGCTGCCGGTCTTCGCGCCGGCACTGGTGTTGTTCAGCCCGACGACGATGCTGCTGCCGTCCGTCAGCCCCGGGGCCAGCGAGGCGATCGTGCCGCCGTCGAACGCGCTGCCGGTCCTCGCACCGGTCGCCACATCCAGCCCATCCGCCGGCGCCGTCGCGGCATTCGAGATCGACAGCGCAAGCTCATCATTCGCTGTTCCCGCGACATGCACGTTCGGCAGCGTGATGCTGTTGCCCGTGCCGAGCACGGTGTCGATTGCCGGAACCGCGGTGTCGGGCGCCGGCGACAGGAACACGTCGGTGCCGCCGTCGTTGTCGCCGGCAAAGGAAAGCAGCAGCCCGGCGCTGACGCCTGGGGTCGGCAGCGACAGCGTGCCGCCGGCTGCCAGCGTGCCGATCAGATGACCACTTTGGATCGAAACCGCGCTCAGCGTGACGCCGCCCAGGTCGATCGTGTCGCCGGCACCGAAATCCTCGATCGTGCCGGTGAAGCTCGCCACCGCGTCGAGCTTCAGCGTGGCGTCGATGCCGTCGAAGGTGACGTTCTGGCCGGTGCTGCCAGTGATCTCCAGCGTTGCCCCGGTTTCGATCTGCAATCCGCCGGAGCCAGTGACGTTGCCGTTCACTGTCAGCAATCCGCCCGCGGCATCGATCAGCGCGTTGTTCGACAGATCGCCGATCGCGCCGTAGCCGGTGGCTTCGACGCCGGACGCCAGCGCCAGGTTCGTCACATTGAGCGTGCCGCCCTGCATGTACAGTGTGCCGGCATTGAACGCGACGTTGCTGGCGGTGATGTCGCCGGTCGCGGCGAGCGTGAAATTGCCGCCGTCGAAATTGATCTGGCTGCCGCCGGTCACCTGGCCGGCAATGTCGCCGCCGGCATTGAAGTTCCAGTTCCCGTTGGTGTTGCTGATCGTGCCGGTGGAGGTCTCGTCGATCGCGACATCGACGTTGTTGGTGCCGCCGCCGGTGTCCTCCATCAGGCCAGCGTTCACCAGCACGTAGTTACCGGCAGCGCCCGTGACGATCTGCGAATCGCCGGTATTGAGGTTCATCACCGCGCCGGCTTCGTTCACCAGCGTCGCGCTATCGCCGGTGCTCAGGCCGAACTCGATGCCGCCGCCCTGCGTCAGCGCGCCGTAGTTCTCCCAGGTGATGCCGCCGGTAAGCTGCAACTGAACGTTGCCGCCACTGTGGTTGACGGTGACGGCGCCGCTGCTGACCAGCGTGCCGGGCCCCGCCAGCGTGGCGATCGCCCCATCGCCGAACGTCGCGCCGCCGAACATGACCGTATCCGTCGTGTCCGCGGCCGACGTGTAGATGCCCTGCAGATTGATGGCGCCATCCGAAGCCAGGATCGAACCGCCGAGCGTGCCATTGCCCAGCACGATGTTGCCTCCGCCGGTCTGCATCGTGCCGCTGTTGGCGAACCCGCCGGCCAGCACGAACGTGCCGTTATTGTCGGACAGCAGGCCGGCATTGGTCAGCGGCACAAAGACGGGGTCCGTGCCGCCGCCGGCGTCGGTCATCGTGCCGTCGTTCACGTAGCTGTAGTTGCCGGTGCCGTTGGCGTAGAGTTGCGAATTGCCGGAGGTCAGCGTCCAGGTCGCGCCGGCCTCATTTACGATTGTCGCGCTGTCGCCGCCGGCGGTGCCAAGCTGCACCGCGCCGGCCTGGATAACCGAACCGGCGTTGTACCAGGTCAGCCCGCCGGTAAGCTGCAACTGAACGTTGCCGCCGTTCTGGTTGACATTGACCGAGCCGTTGGTCACCAGCGTTCCCGGCCCGGCCAGGATTGGCACATTGCCGTCGCCCAACGTCGCGCCGCCGAACGTGACGGTGTCGGTCTGGCCCGCGGCGGATGTGTAGGTGCCCTGAAGGTACACATTGCCGCCGTGCTGCGGATTGACCTGTATGGTGCCGCCCAGCACACCGCTGTCGATATACAACGCACCGCCGTTCGCCTGCAGCGTGCCGCTGTTGCCGACCGCGCCGGCCAGTATGAACGTGCCGTTATTGGCGGTAACCAGGCCGGCGTTGCTCAGTGGCACGGACAGCGTGTCGGTGCCGCCGCCGTTATCCTCCAGCAATCCGTCGTTGACGAAGCTGTAGGTACCGGCACCGGTCGCCGTAAGCTGCGAATTGCCCGATGTCAGGTCCCAGGTCGCGCCGGCCTGGTTCACGATGGTGGCGCCGGTTGTCGCGGCGCCATCGTATTGCAGGACGCCGTTCTGGCTGACGAATCCGGTATTGTCCCAGGTGATCCCACCGGACAGCACCAACTGAATGTTACCGCCGCTCTGGTTGATGCTGACCAACCCGGTGCTGGCCAGCGTGCCACTGCCGGTCAGCGATGCGGTCGAGCCGCCGTCACCGAAGATCGCGTTGCCAAATACGACGTCGTCGGTCGTTCCCGGCGCCACGGTGAAGGTGTCGATGAGGAAAACGTTGCCGCCAAGGTCCTGGAACGTGCCGCCCAGCACGCCGCCTTCCACAAACAGCGCTCCGCCATTCGATTGCAGCGTGCCGCTGTTCTCTGCGAGGCCTGTGAGGAACAGATTGCCGTTATTGGCGGTGACAAGCCCGGTGTTGCTCAGCGGCACGAACATCGTGTTGTTGCCGCCGCCGATCATTTCCAGCAGCCCGGCGTTGACGAAGCCGTAATTGCCGGTGCCGTTGGCATAGATCTGGCTGTCGCCGGTCGCCAGATCATAGGTTGCGCCGGCCTCGTTGAAGATCGTCGCGCTGTCGCCGCTGGTCGTGGTGCCGAACTCGATGGCGCCGTTCTGGTTGACCGTTTCGGCGTTATCCCATGCGATGCCGCCGGTCAGCTCCAACTGAACGTTGCCGCCGGAGTGCGTGACGTTGACGATTCCGGTGCTGGCCAGCGTGCCAGGCCCGGCAAGCACGGCAACCGCGCCGTTCCCCAGCGTGGCGCCGCCGAACACGACGCTAACCGTGGTGTCGATCGCCGACGTGTAGGTGCCGATCAGCGCGATGTTGCCCTGGATCAGGCCGCCCAGCACGCCGCCTTCGACCTGTATGAACCCGCCTGAGGTGGTCAGCGTGCCGCTGTTGCCGACCGCGCCGGCCAGGTAGAAGTTGCCGTTATTGGCGGTGACGATTCCGCTGTTGCTCAGCGGCACGGCGATCGTGTCGTCGCCGCCGCCGGTCATTTCCAAAAGGCCGGCGTTGACGAAACCATAGGTGCCGGCTGCGCCGATATCCATCTGGCTGTCGCCGGTCGTCAGGTCATAGGTGGCGCCCGCCTGGTTGACGATGGTCGCGCTATCGCCGGCGGTGGAGCCGAATTGCAGCGCGCCGCCCTGGTCGAACACGCCGGCGTTGTCCAGTTCGATACCGCCGTTCAGTACCAACTGAACGTTGCCGCCGGAATGGGTGACATTGACCTGCCCGTTGCTGACCAAGATGCCGGGCCCGGTCAGCGTCGCGGCCGTGCCGTTGCCCAGCGAGGCGCCGGCGAACATCACGGTGTCTGTGGTGTCGATCGCCGATGTGTAGGTATCGATCAGCGCGACGTTGCCCTCGATCGTGCCGCCCAGCACGCCGCCTTCGATTTCCAGAAATCCGCCGGAGGTGGTCAGCGTGCCGCTGTTGCCGATCGGCCCGGTCAGGAACAAGTTGCCGTTGTTCGCGTTCACCACGCCGCTATTGCTCACCGGCGCGGCGATCGTGTCGTTGCCGCCGCCGTTGTCCAGCAGCAGGCCGGCGTTGACAAAGCTGTAGGTGCCGGCCCCGTCGATCGGAAGATCGCTGTCGCTGGTCGTCAGGTCGTAGGTGGCGCCGGCCTGGTTGACGATCGTCGCGCTGTCGCCGGAGCTGGCGCCGAATTGCACTCCGCCGCCCTGATCGATCACGCCGGCGTTCTCCAGCGTGATACCGCCGGTAAGCTCCAACTGAACGTTGCCGCCGAAGTGATTGACGTTGACCTGGCCATTGCTGAGCAGGGTGCCGGGTCCGTCCAGTACCGCGACCGCGCCGTCGCCCAGCGTCGCACCGCTGAACGCCACGCTGTCGGTGGTGTCGATCGCCACGGTGTAGGTGCCGATCAGGAAGACGTTGCCTTCGATGGTGCCGCCCAGCACGCCGCCTTCCACCAGCATCAAGCCGCCGCCGGTGGTCAGCGTGCCGCTGTTGTCGATCGGCTCGGCCAGATAGAGGTTGCCGTTGTTCGCGGTCACCTCGCCGCTGTTGGTCAGCGCGACCGAGATCGTGTCGTTGCCGCCGCCGTTGTCCTCCAGCAGGCCTGCGTTGACGAAACTGTAAGTCCCGGTGTTGGGGGCGATGAGCTGGCTGTCGCCTGTGGTAAGGTCGTACACCGCGCCGTCGTCGTTTATGATGGCGGCGCTGTCGCCGGCGGCGTTGCCGAACTGCACTTCCCCGCCCTGGGTGATCGCGCCGGAATTGTCCCACGTGATGCCGTCGTCCAGCAGCAACTGCACGTCGCCGCCCTCGTGGTTGATGCTGACCGGGCCGCTGCTGTCCAGCGTCCCCGGTCCGTCCAGCTCGGCGATCGGGCCATTGCCGAAAGTCGCCCCGGCATAGACGACGGTGTCGGTCGTACTGCCGGGAACGTCATAGGTTCCGGTGATGATGCCGCCGAACGTGCCGGAGATCGGGGTGTTGGGTGATGACATGGGTGGTTACCCTCTCCGGGAGACGTGGTTGGTCGGCATCAGGCGGCGCCGCGCGGCGATGCGGTGCGAACCTGTTGTGGTTGAAGAACTGTCCGGGCAATCAACAGCCGGTCGTGGGTGGCGGCAGAGCCCTGCGTTGCGGGCCATGCGGACGGCCTGCTGTTCAACTGCTCGGTTGGGGATGGTCGGCCCTGCGGTCGCGCCGTAACGGCGGCGCGCAATCCGCCCCGTGCCGCCGATGCGGCATTGATTCGCCCGCGCCATTGAGGCTCCCCCGATGCCGAAACGGCTGATGCGACGTTACGGATGGGTATCCGCAGGGTCAATTATAATGTGGAACGGTCGGGTGTGGTTTTGATCAAATTTACAATTCGTGATGAATGTAACCGCATGCAAAAGCACGAAGGCAGGAACTGCGGAAACAAACCTAAAACGCAATCGGAATGTAACTCACCAATGTTGAATCGCATGCCACGAAGCAGCACGCGCGGCGACGCACAGGGGCGCCCGGTGAGCGTGCCATGCGCTGCCACCGCCACCCGAAGCAGCGGCACAACCGCCGCCGGGCAGCATGTCGCACGCCCGGTAGCGTTTCGGCATGGTGCGATTGCACCAGATCGACGGCCGGACGCGTCTCGATTTTTGGGATTGCTTCCGAAACAGGCCGCGCCTAGACAGATTTCGCAACCGTTTCCAGCCCAGGGGCATGCATGTGATCACCGCCGAGGACGCGGCCGCCCTCACCGGGCTGATTTACGAAGCCGCGTTCGACGAATCGCTTTGGGTGCCTGTCATGAACCGCATGGCCGACGCGGTGGGCGGCGGGGCAACGGCGCTGATCCGCAAGAACCTCGCGACCGGGCAGGGGCGCGGTGTGTTCGGCCGCATCGAGGCGGCACAGTTCACCGATTATTTCGGCCGCTTCGCCCTCGCCAATCCGCTCGCCGATGCGATCGCGCCGCTGGATGCCGGGGCATTCCTGATCGACTGGCAGGTGATCCAGAAGCCGCATTTGATGCGTTCCGCGTACTATAATGATTTCCTGCTGCGGCGTGACATTCACGGCGTGCTCGGGCTGATGGTGTGGCGCCAGGGCGATGAGGCGGCGATCATTAACCTCACCCGTCCGCCGGCGAAGGGTGAGTTCCTGCCAGAGCACGCGCATCTGCTGTCGCCGTTCATGCCGCATCTGCGCCGCGCCATCGGCCTGGCCGAGCAATGGCCAGCGCCTAACCGCCATGCGGACGGGCTCGAGGCTGTGCTTGCGGTGGCGCGCGCCGCGGTGCTGGTGCTGGATGGCGGCGGCCGCATTCTCTACGCCAACGTCGCGGCGGAACGGATTCTGGCGGCGCAGGATGGCTTCCGCATCGCGCACGGCGTGCTGAGCGCCGCCAATCCGGCCGCGGCACAGCGCCTGGGCGCACAACTCCGCACGGCGGCCCACGCGGGTGCCGGCAGCGTTGCCGTGCCGCGGCCGTCCGGGATGCGGCCCTATGCGGTGGAGATCATGCCGTGCCGGCCGGAGAGCATCGGCTTGTTCCCGTCGCCCGCGCGTGTCGTGGTGACGATCGCCGAGCTCGACGCGCAATACGGTCCGCGCCGCGACACGCTGCAGGCGCTGTTTGGCCTGACCCCGGCACAGACCTCCGTCGCCAGCCTGCTCGCGCGCGGCCGCGAGCTCCGCGACATCGCCGTACTGCTCGGCGTCAGTCGGTTCACCGTGCGGCGGCATCTCGCCGATGTCATGGCGAAGACCGAAACGAACAGCCAGGTGGCGCTGGTGCAGTTGCTCTCGCGTCTGTCGCAGGCGGAGGCGCTGACAGGGGCTCACTCCGCGCGCCATTGACGGCCCCATCTGTCGAAGGACTGGCTGTCGAAGGACTGCCGGGCGTTAGTGCTGCCTGATCTGCACAACGACCTTGATTGCATCCTCGATCCGGTCGCGCGCATAGCGGATCGCCGTGGGCACGTCGCTCAACGGAAAACTGTGCGTATGGATCAGCTTCGCGTCGAACCGCTTCTGCGCCATCAGCGCCGCGGCGCGGTGCGTGGCGCTGCGGCCCTCGCCGCGGATGCCGAACACGTAGATGTTGTTGCGCACGATATGCGCCAGATCCACCTGCACGGGCTCATGCGGAAACGCCGCGAGGCAGATGCGGCCGCCGCGGTTGACCATGCGCGCCGCCTCGTTCAGCGCGTTCGCCGCGCCAGAGCACTCCAGCACGTATTGCACGCCCTTGCCGCCGGTGATGCGCTGAACGGCTGCCACCGGGTCCTCGCGGCTGATGTTGATCACCTCGTCGGCGCCGAGCAGGCGGCCCATCTCCAGCCGCTTGTCGCGCGTGCCGGTGAGGATGACAGGCGATGCGCCCAGCGCCTTCGCCACGCCGACGCCGGTCAGCCCGATCGGGCCGGGCCCTGTCACCACCACCGCCTCGCCGGCGATGATGCCGCCCATCACGTCGAGGCCGTACATCGCGGTGCCGGCGGTAACGATCAGAGTTGCTTCCGCATCGCTCATCTCGTCCGGGATGTGGATCATCGTGTTGACGCTGTTGATGGCGTATTCGGCGAATCCGCCGTCGGTGGTGAAGCCGTTGGCGCGATGGCCCTTCTTGCGATGGCCGTAGTTCAGGCATGACGTGTACATGCCCTCGCGGCAACGCTGGCAGCGGCCGCAGCCGGCGTGCACTTCCACCGCGATGCGGTCGCCGACGTTGAACTCATCGACCGAGGGGCCGAGCTTCACCACGGTCCCCATGTATTCGTGGCCGGGCGTGAAGCCTTTGTTGAACGGCAGCTCGCCGTCGATCATCGCCGGCATGCCGTGCTTGAGTACCTCGATGTCCGTGGCACAGACGGCAATGGCATCGACGCGCACCAGCACTTCCGCCGGGCCGGGCTCGGGGACGGGCTTATCGACCAGCGACAGCTCCTCCGGGCCGCCGAGCACCCAGGCTTTCATCGTGGGCGGAACGACGTATTCGTTGGTGCGGGCATGATCGGTTGGCACTGGTCTCTCTCCCTGGTGCGGATTTCGGCGTATCTCAGCCGGTCCTTTGACCGTTTGTCCATCCGTGGGCGGCGGCGGTAGTGGGTTGGTTCGAATGCCTGCAATGGGTGGGGAGCGGACGTCCGCCGCTTGTGGAGCCGTCCACGTTTCTGTGCCGTAGGTGGCACCTAGCGCCGAACACACCGCGGTTCTTGCGTAGGTCCGGCTGAAGTTGGGCTGGCTAGTATTGAGCGTTCGTGCAACCGGAAAGCGATGCCTATGAGTACTCAAGCCGTTGGACAAGTGGAGCAGCGCCATTGAGGTTCCTCGCTGACGGCCCGTGGCTACCGGACGAACTACTTGTGGCACGCGACGAAGGGCGGGTGCTGTTCTTCTGCGGCGCGGGCGTCTCTCGCGCACGCGCAGGCCTGCCAAACTTTATCGGCCTCGCAAAATCCGTGCTGGCCCAATTGCACATTCTGCCAGAAAGTCCGGCCCAGAAGCTAATCGACGCGGCGGAACAGTTGGAGCCAATCGCTGGCGTCGGTGGAGTTCTGGCGGCCGATCGCATTTTCGGCTTGCTCGAGCGGGACTACGCGATTACCGACATTGAGCGCGCAGTGGGCGCGGCGCTCAAACCTCATGGCAAGATCGATCTGTCGGCGCACCGAACTTTGCTCGCTCTGAGTCGCGACGTCGCAGGAAGGGTGCAAATCGTCACTACGAATTTCGATTTGCTGTTCGAGGCGGCGGCGCCGAGCGCACCGGTATGGACTCCTGATCGCCTTCCGGATCTTAGCCGCACCGCAGGCTTTGCAGGAATTGTGCATCTGCACGGCGTGTTCGATTCGGCTTACACCAAGCCTGTCGGCGGCCGCCTCGTCCTATCCAGTGCGGAATTCGGCCGAGCATACTTGGCAGAGGGTTGGGCTACCAATTTCATCCGCGCGGCGATCAGAAACTATTTCATCGTCTTCGTCGGCTATGCTGCCGATGATCCCCCTGTGCAGTATCTGCTGGAAGCGTTGCAGCGAGTTACAGAAACTCCCTCGCACAATCTCTACGCCTTCCAGTCTGGCCGCGAGGAGGATGCGAAAGCGCTTTGGATACAAAAGGGTGTCCGCGCGATTTCCTACGCGCCGGACAACGACCATGCAGCGTTGTGGGCGTCGCTCGATGCTTGGGCGAACCGCGCGCGCAACCCTGATAGGTGGCGCGAACGGCTGATTATGCGCGCAAGAAGAGGGCCACAGGCCCTCCAGCCCTATGAACGCGGCCAAATCGTTCATCTCGCCGCGACCGAAGGCGGCGCACGCATCATCTCGCAGGCGAGACAAGCGCTGCCTGCTAGTTGGCTTTGCGTATTTGATCCATCGGAGCGATATGGGCAGCCGGGAAAAGCCAGACCCATGGAACCCGGGTCTCCGGATGCTGACCCCTTCATACGGTACGGCCTCGATTCTGATCCAGCACCACCGACTACTAGGGAGAGTCAATCCAATCAACGCCGGGAAATCCCAACTAATGTTATCAATGTGCTGGCGCCGATGCCCATGGATCAGCGTACGGCGGGCGGGCGCTTCCGAGGGCAGGAATCAGTCCATGTTTCTGACCTCGTCCCACGTTTAAATTCCCTAGCTGGATGGCTTGGCAGGGTCTGTGGTGAACCGGCGGCAATTTGGTGGGCATCGGGTCAGGCGGGACTCCACCCGGAGGTCATCCAGCGGATACAATGGACGCTGAATCGAAAAGAGGCAGTAGTGCCCAGGTTAGCGCGCAGTGCGTGGCGCTACCTCTTCGATGCCTGGAGAGCTCCACGAGAAAGCGACTATCATGCTTTTGCGTTACATGACGCGATCGTTCGGGACGGCTGGACCGGACAACAGATCCGACGCTTCGCTGAGATTTCGCGTGTCGTCATAAGTGCCGCGCGGCCCTATTGGGTGGGACCAATTCCCCCCGGGCCATCGAAACAGCTGCGGCTGCGCGATCTAGTTGATGTTGACGTGCGTTATCCAGAGCTGCATATGCGCTTCGAGATCCCTAATGAGCACCTTCAAAGTGTTCTCGCACTTCTGCGGCAGAACTTGGAGTATGCTATCGACCTACAGCTCGAGGTAAGTCCGTTTGGTCTCTCTGACATCGTTCCGATAGAGCCAGATCCGAATCTCATTGGGCAGGCATCGGCACGTGATTTTGGAATCAATCGTAGCGTTCTTGAATTTGTGGATCTCTTCCGCCGCCTCGTTCGGCATGACAAAGCTGCTGCTTTGCAAGAGTTGGAAGCGTGGCGACGGTTCAGTGATCCTATATTTGAGCGATTGAGAATTTGGGCAGCACAGCTTGATGATTTCCTTGACGACACGATTGCGAGTCAAATACTCGCGCACCTGGATGACTCGATATTTTGGAATTCGCGCGATCAGCGTGATCTGCTTCTAAGCCTGCGTCACAGATGGCCGACCATGCCGGCCGAAGTTCAGGCAGTCATTGAAACGCGCTTGCTAGCCGGACCGCCAGCGGTCGAGCGCAAGTCCGCAGCCATCAACCGCCAATGGCGAGCAAACGCAATCCTTGAGCGAGTGACATGGCTCCGCAGTGAAGGTTGTCTCTTTGCCGCCGACGTGGAGGCGAGGCTTGCCCGCCTTCGCAAAATGGCCCCGCGGTGGACCCCTGCGGAGGCCGCGCGTGCGGTAGATTCGCGCGAGAGCCGAGGTGGCTCGGTCAGGACGGACAAGTCGTTTGGTGATCTAGCGGATGGCCCAATATCAGATTTGATCCCACGGGCGACGCAGGGGCGAGGGCGTGTGTGGGATGAGTTGCGAGAAAACGACCCATTTGCCGGGCTCTGCGAGAAGCGTCCCGTCCTTGTGCTTGCCGCACTGCGCTACGAACTGTGTAAGGGCCGGGACGTCGCTCCAGCATGGGCCGATTTTCTTTATAGCGCCGGGCGACAGACGGACCGGCCGACGTTGGCAGCGCTCATCGCACGGCGGATAGCCAACCTTCCTCAGAAAGTGCTTGACGTTATAATCATGCCTACGAGCTATTGGCTGGAAACTGCAAGCAAACGGCTTTACGAATGCGACTCTGAGGCTTTGTACGTACTTTTTGATCGGGCGGCGAGTACCCTTGCACGGAGGCCCGGATCGGCGGAACCGAGGGCTCTCGCGCCGAATGAGACGCGAGATTGGGGCAACGCGTTCCACGGCTCGGCCGCAGGCCTTCTCGTGAACGTGCTGCTCGGCGACTCCACGGTTGCCCAAATCGGGCAGCACGACGGCTTGCCGGATGTCTGGCTGCGAAGGGCAGAGCGACTGCTGGAGCTCCCAGGGGATCACGGTTGCTTCAGCCTCGCCGGCCTGTCACGCCATCTGGGCTGGCTACATTATCACGCCGCCACGTGGTCCGAAAAAAGCATTGTCGCAGCCATGCTCGAAAGCGGCGCGGGGCGCGGCGCGGCGCTTGCCGGTTTCTTCACAAACCCCAAGATCTATGACCAGCAATTGTACATGTTACTCAAACCACTCCTAATTGAGATCGGGACAGGTGAGCGACGGTCGCAGCAGCGCTACGATATGGCGCTCGGCGGACTGTTCGTCCGCGGCTGGCTGAGCCGTACCGATAGCGGCCCGCGTTGGCTCGCTGACGATGAGTTTCGGCGGGTCTTGATGTACGGTGGTGAAGGCCTGCGGACCGCTGTCCTCTGGCACGCCGGGCAGTTCGAGGATTTCGCAGAGAAAATCGCACTTCTGCGAAACGTGTGGCCGCTTCAACTTGCCATTCGGACGCCAATTGTCGTAAGCTGACTGTGCGGGCTCGCATTCGACGACGATACGCATTTTGCCGAACTCGCCGAGGCCATTCTTCCGCTGGTATCGCGTGCGGACGGGGGAGGGCTAGCCTTGTCGATTTCGCCCGACAAGGGCGACACCATTATCAAAGATTATCCGAGTCAAGCCCTCGCGTTGTTTGACGCGATACTTCCGAATGACGTTAGCGGGTGGCCGTTCGGCGCGGGACCGACCCTAGAGCGGCTAATCCACGCTAGGCCGGCTCTTGCCGCCGATCTACGCATGATCAGGCTGAAGGGTATCTGGGACAGACGGCAAAGAAACATCTATCACGATCGATTGGCGCTTTGAGCCAATTGGTGCCGTGCAATGCACGGGAGTCAAATGACTGCAACGGGTCGAGATCCGGTATTCAAACTGACCCACTACCGCGGCGACGTCAGCAAGCCGCGCCATCGGGCCAGGCATTGACGCCGCCCTCGCAGCCGCGCCACGGTCGCCACCATGCATCCCGCTTTCGACCTATCGCACCGCTTCGCGCCGGCAACTGGCAGTTCGCGCGGCCTCGACTGAGCCATCGCATAGGGGTGTGCATCGTCCCTGATGCAGCGCGGCCCAAATTCTGCTAGAATGGCGCCATGCAACGCGATCAGGCCATTACCAGGCTCAAGGAGCATGAAGCCGAATTAAAGCGGCTCGGCGTCAAAAGCCTGTACCTGTTCGGCTCGACCGCGCGCGGCGACGCGGGCGACGATTCCGACGTTGACCTGTTTTTTGACTACGACGAAGGAATATTCGGTCTTTTCGACCTGATGGACGTACAGGAGCAAGCGTCGCGCATTCTCGGCCAGCCGGCTGATGTCATGACGCGTGACAGCATCCACAAGGTTCTTCGCCCGCGCATCGAGGCAACCGCACTGCGCGTCTTCTGATGCCGCCCTCGGCCGTTATTCCTTACCTGACAGACATCATCGAAGCGATCGAACACATCCGCGACAAGGCGGGCACTGCCTCGCTTGACGAGTTCAAGCAGGATTGGGAACAGCAATGGATCGTGCAGCGCGGAATTGAAATCATCTCAGAGGCCAGCCGCCGCCTGCCTGACGCCTCGAAGGCCGGATATCCCGACATCCCGTGGCCGAAGATCGCCGCCGTCGGCAACGTCTTGCGCCACGAATACCAGCAGATTTCCCCACCCCTCCTATGGGAGATCGTGCAAGACCACCTCGCACCGCTGGACGCGGCTTGCCGCGCGGAACTTGCACTCGAACAAGCTGCGGAACACGACGAGACGTAGCGGCAGGTGCCTCCATGCACGGGGTGCGTCACAGTGCGACCATCCGCCATTGACGCCGCCCTCGCCACCACGCCACCGTCGCGCCCCATGCGCTCCCCCTTCGACCTCTCGCACCGCCTCGCGCTGGTGACCGGCAGTTCCCGCGGCCTTGGCTGGGCCATTGCGCAGGGCCTGTCCGCCGCCGGCGCCCGCGTCATCCTGCACGGCCGCGACCAGACCGCCCTGAACCAACGCGCCGCCGAACTGCCCAACGCCGCGGGTACGCTCGCGTTCGACGTGACGGATGCTGCCGCCGTGTGCGCCGCATTCGGCCAGATCGAGGCAGCACATGGCCACCTCGACGTCGTCGTAAACAACGCCGGCGTCATTCCCCGCGGTCCGTTGCTGGAAACCACCGATGCGGACTGGCAATCGGTCCTCGACTCCAACCTGACGGCGTATTTCCGCATCGCGCGCGAGGCGGCCCGGCTGATGGTGCCGCGCAAATCCGGCCGCATCATCATGGTGTCGTCGATCATGGGCTTGCTCGGGCGCGCCAATATTCCCGGCTACAGCACCGTAAAGGCGGGGCTGCACGGCCTGGTGCGCTCGATCGCGGTCGAGCTTGCGCCGCACGGCATCACGGTGAACGCGCTGGCGCCTGGCTATTTCCCGACCGAGGCGACGGATGTGCTGCACAAGGATACCAAATTCAACGCGTGGATCGCATCGCGTGCGCCGATGGCACGCTGGGGCGATCCACCGGAACTTGCTGGTCCGGCAGTGTTCCTTGCGTCCGATGCGTCGTCCTACATGACCGGGCAGGTGCTGGTCATCGACGGCGGGCTGACCGCGGCGCTGTAACGCTGCGGGCGCCCTGTCATTGCGAGGCCGCTTGGCCGAAGCAATCCCCCCGCGCTTCTGTCATTGCGAGGCCGCTTGGCCGAAGCAATCTCCCGCGGGGGATTGCTTCGGCCAAGCGGCCTCGCAATGACAGCGGCCTCGCAATGACAGGGGGGGGGCGGCGTTTCATCCCGCGCGTCCCGGCGTGCCGCCCGCCTGCATGCGCAGGAAGCTGACCCCCGCAGCCCCAGCCGCGGCAAACCCCGCGACCAGCATGGCCACGTTCGTGCCGTGCACCGGGAACAACCCGAACACCAGAGCGACCAGCGCCGCGCCCAGCGTCTGCCCCAGTAGCCGCGCCGTCGCCTGCATGCCGCTCGCGCCGCCGCTGCGCGTGGGCGGTGCCGACGTGATGATCGCCCGGTTGTTCGGCGTGTTGAAGAACCCGAACCCCAGCCCGCAGATCGTCATCCGCCAGGCGATGTCCAGCGCCGACGGATGGCTCGGCAGAAACCCAAGGGTGAACAACCCGACCGCCAGCAGGCCCAGCCCGCAGCCGCTGAGGATGCCGACGGGATAACGGTCCGCCGCGCGCCCGGCGAACGGCGCCACGATCGCGACGGTCAGCGGCCACGGCGTCATCAGCAGGCCGGTGTGGACCTCGTTGAAGCCGAGGGTGTTCTCCAGCAGGAACGGCAGCGACACCAGCGCCATGGACTGCGCCACGAAGGAACACACCGACGTGACGACCGACAGCGCGAATACCGGGATGCGGAGCAGGTCGATCGGCAGCAGAGGCGACGACCGCGCCATCTGCCGCGCCACCAGCACGAAGCCGACGCCGACCGCCAGGAACAACTCGGCGCCGACATTGCCGAGGCCCTCGCCGTGGCCGAGCCCGGCGACGGCGGTGATCAGCAGGCCGAAGGTCAGCGCGTTCATCAGTGCGCTGGCCACGTCGAAGCGCTGGCCCGATGTCGGCGTCTGCGGCAACGCGCGGTAGGCGATCGGGATGGCGATCAGGCCGATCGGGATGTTCACCGCGAACAACCACGGCCACGTCGCGACCGACAGGATGCCGGCGGCGACGGTGGGGCCGATGGCTGATGCAATGGATCCGATCGTGGCGTTCAGCCCGACGCCACGGCCCAGCCAGCGACGCGGATAGATGAAGCGCACCAGCGCGCCGTTGACGCTCATGATGCCGGCGGCGCCGAAGCCCTGGATGATGCGCGCGATGGTCAGGCTGGTCAGCGAGGTGGACATCGCGCAGTTCAGCGACGCCAGCGTGAAGACGATCAGCCCCACCTGATAGACCCGGCGATGGCCGACGATGTCGCCCAGCGACGCCAGCGGCAGCAGCGAGATCGTCACCGCGAGCTGGTAGGCGTTCACCACCCAGATGGACGCGGACGGCGAGGCATTCACGTCGCGTGCGATGGTCGGCAGCGCGACGTTGGCGATGGCGCCATCGAGCACCGCCAGCGTCAGGCCGAGCGCAATGGCCAGCACAGCCCAATAGCGTTGCGGCAGCGGCACGCCGTCGTCGATGGATATGGGCAGGACGGTGATGCTCGGGTCAGCCTGGCTGGCCATCAGGCGGACGCCTCGGCCGGGACGGGAAGGGCGGCCAGCACCGCCTCCAGCGTCAGGTCTTCGAGGTCGTCGCGGCGCAGCACCCGCACGTCGCGGCCGCGCGGGGCGCAGCGGGCGGGGTCGGAATCGCCGGAAAAGAGCACCAGCGAGGGGCAGCCGGCGGCGGCCAGCAGGTGCATCGGGCCGGTGTCGTTGCCGATGGCCAGTTCGGCGGCGCGGCCAAGCTGCGCGAGCTCGCCGAAGCTGGTCTTGCCCGTCAGGTCGATAGCGCCGGTGCCGCACGCGATGGCCTCGCCGAGGCCATGCTCCGACCGGCTGCCGATGACTACGGGGCTGATCCCGCGCTCGTGGAGCGCCGTGGCCAGGTCGCGATACCGTGCGACCGGCCAGCGCTTGACCAGGCGATGCGCGGAGCTGCCGGGGACGAGTGCCGCGATGCGGCGGGGCAGCGCGAAGCGGTCGATATCGCCGGTGCTCCATGACAGGTCGGCGGGCGGGAACCCGGCGATGCCGGCTTGATGCAACTGGCCGCGCTGGCGCTCGATGTCGTGCATGCGGCCGCGGTCCGGATCGCGGTCCGGGTGCGAGCATCCCGGCGCGATGCCGGACCATTCGGGACGTGCGGCGCGCGGGAAAAGGCGGAGATAATGCGAGGAGCGGCCGGAGGTCTGCAGGTCATAGACACGGTCGAAGCGGCCTTCGGTCAGCATCCGGCGCAATTGCAGGACGGCGGGGATGTTCCAGGCCGGCGGCCGGGGGTCGATCAGCACGTGGTCGAAAAAGGGCGAAGCTGCCATCCAGTCGGCATACGGAGCGGTGGTGAGCAGGGTAATGGCCGCATCGGCGTGATGGCGGCGAATGGCGGCGAAGGCGCCGAGCGACAGCACCATGTTCCCAAACGCGCCGAGTTTCAGAACCAGGATCCGGGGCTGGCGGCGCGGTTGGTCCTGGGTCTGAGTCGGGGTGCGGAGCAGGGCTCGGCCATGAGCATGGGCATCAGTGCGAGTACGAGTCTCCCCCTCCCCTTGAGGGAGAGGGTTGGGGGGAGGGGTCGTTACAGCCATCGGCGTCGGACGCACGCACCCCTCCCCCCAGCCCCCTCCCTCAAGGGGAGGGGGAGATACATTGCCAGTCCCGCCTCGCTCAGCCGAGGGGTAACGTCCAGAGCGTAACAGCGCACGGAAACCTCCGCACTGAATTGTGCGTGGCCAGCCGCCGGCGCTGCGTCCGGGCGCGACGCGGCTGTCATGAGTTTATGCTGCACTGCGGCATGGGCGGCCGATATCAGCCGCGGCCACCCCCGGCAACCGGCGCCGGATGCGTGGCAGCCCAGTGCCGGGCGATATCCAGCCGCCGCGTGATCCAAACGCCGGCGAAACGGCCGACATGGTCCAACAGCCGCTCCAGTCCCGCCGCGCGGGCGGGGTGGCCGATCAGCCGCTGGTGCAGGCCGATCGACAGCATGCGCGGCTGGGTGCGGCCCTCGCGATACAGGAAGTCGAACGCGTCGCGGCAATACGCGAAGAAATCGTCGCCGGTGGCAAACGTGCCGCGGCCGAATTTCGAATCGTTGGTCGAGAGCGAATACGGCACGACCAAATGCGGCTTGCCCGATACTGTCGTCCAGTATGGGAGCTCGTCGTCGTAGGCGTCGGAATCGTAAAGAAAGCCACCTTCCTCGACCAGCAGTTGCCGAGTGTTCACGCCAGGCCCGCTGCGGCAGTACCAGCCAAGCGGACGCTCGCCCATCGTCTGCGTCAGCGACGCCACGGCGCGGGCGATGCGTTCGCGCTCGACGTCCTCGGACAGTTCGAAATGCTTTTCCCAACGCCAGCCGTGGCAGCACACATCGTAGCCCGCGGCGCGAATGGCGGCGGCGGCCGGCGGATGGCGTTCCAGTGCCAGCGCGCAGCCGAACACGGTCAGCGGCAACGCGCGTTCAGCGAACAATCGCATGACGCGCCAGAAGCCGACACGGCTGCCATAGGCGAACATGCCCTCGGCGGCGAGGTCGCGCCCGATGACGCCGGGGCTGGCGCTGCCGTATTCCGTCAGCCCCCATTCCGACGCAGGGTCTCCGTCAGGAACCGAGGGTTCGGAACCTTCCTCGAAGTTCAGCACGAAGTTGAGCGCAAGGCGTGCGCCGCCGGGCCATTTTGGATCGGGCGGGCTGGCGCCATAGCCGATAAGGTCACGGTCCATGCGTATGACTCCCGATTATATTCACTGCACGATAAGTCCCAAGGCGGCGGACGACCAACGGCGATCGATTGACGATACCATACCGGAATTATAATGTTGCGGGTACCAACATTCCTTGTATGGTGGCATGAACGGGAGAGCGCCGGCTCGGGATGGCGCACGACTTGTATCGCAACGGGGAAACGCAACGCATGAGTGATCCGTTCACCGGCCAAATCATCGCCGTCGCCTTCAAATTCGCACCGGCGGGCTGGGCTTTCTGCGATGGGTCCACGATGCAGATCAGCCAGTATAATGCGCTTTTCAACCTGATAGGAACGACCTACGGCGGTGACGGACAGGCGACATTCAACCTTCCGGACTTGCGCGGCCGCGGTGCCGTCAGCGCCGGACAAGGACCCGGATTGTCAAACTACTTGCTGGGCCAGCGTGCCGGCACCGAGCAAGTCACTCTGACGTCTGGACAGATCGGCGCCCACGCCCATGACCTGACCGGCGCGGCAAATGCGACGTCGTCGGCTCCCGTGGCCAATTCAGTGCTGGGAACTGCCGCGACGGATATCTATGCCGCTTCGGGCGGCACCACGGCGCTGGCCCCCGCCTCGGTCGGTCCCTCGCCCGGCGGTGGCTCCACGCCGCACGAGAACCGGCAGCCGTACCAGACGATCAATTACATTATCGCGCTTAACGGCATCTATCCGCCGCGACAGTAGCCCGCCGGCGTTTCGATCCGTCTTCCACCGCCAGGACAGCATGCGGCACAGCCGCAACGGAGTGCAGGCAGAATGGACAACTTTCTTGGGCAGATCACGCTGTTCGCCTGCACCTACGCGCCGGTCAACTGGGCCATGTGCCAGGGTCAGGCGGTACCCATCAGCCAATACTCGGCATTGTTCGCGCTGTTGGGAACGACTTATGGCGGCAACGGCACGACCACTTTTGGCTTGCCGGATCTGCGCGGACGGGTGCCGAACAGCGTGGGGCAGGGGCAGGACCTGTCCAACTACGTCCTTGGCGGGCGCGGTGGTGTGGCAACGGTCGCACTGGCTGCCACGAACGTCCCGCCGCACACACACAACTTTCCCGCGTACACAGTGACCGCAACCACGGGCAAGCCCGCCCTGGCACTGCCGGCGACCGGATCCTCCAGCGGCGAACGCGAGCATGTGACCGCAACGAAGTTGTACAACACCGCCAGCCCGAATGTCACGCTCTCCAGCAATTTCGTCGGTCCGGTGGAGGGCGGCGCCAGGCCACACGACAACATGCAGCCGTCGCTGGCGCTGAACTGGTGCATCGCGTTGAGCGGCGTCTCGCCCCCGCATCCTGCCCATTCATAAGGACCCAACACGATGTCCGACGCCTATATGAGCCAGATCGAGGCATTTGCATTCGACTTCGCACCGAAAAACTGGATGCCATGTGCCGGCCAGACCCTGCCGAAAAATCAGTACCAGGCGCTGTTCGCATTGCTCGGGACCACTTACGGCGGGGACGGAATCAACACGTTCCAGCTTCCCGATCTGCGCGGCCGGTTCGCCATCGGCATGGGCCCGGGAACCGGGCTGCCGCCTTACGTCCAGGGGCAACAGGCCGGGGAGGAGAGCGTCACGCTCACGACCGCAACCATGCCGCAAGCCATCCACACACATGCCATCAATGCGAACAACGCGACCACCGGCGGCATCAATCAGCCAGGCAGCGGCGCGGTTCTTTCGTCCGCTTACATCCAGGTCGGCACGGCGGCGCCGACACCCTTCAACGCCTACAGCACGGGAGTGCCGAGCGTCGCGATGGGCTCGCTCTCGCAAGCCGGCGGCCAGCCGCACGACAACCTTATGCCGACGCTCGCGTTGAACTATTGCATCTGTGTCGTCGGCCTCTTCCCGTCGCGCGGCTGAGCGCCGCCGCCGCACGGATCAGTTGAACACGATCTGGTAGTCCTGGTGCTCCGGCAACGCGGTCTGGACGGGTATCATATACAGCTCGAAATCCTGCCGCCCGTCGGCGAGGAACCGATAGAACCCCTCCGGCACGATGGCGCCACGCGGCCCGCGCAGGATCAGGCTGAACGACGCGCGCCCGGTGCCCGCCCCGCCGGCCGTCCGGGTGTGCAACGTCACCAGCGTGAGCAAGTGCGGATGACCCTCTGCCTGGAACGTTTTTCCGACGAACGGGGCGAAATCTTCCGCGCACAGTATTTCGGCCATCGCGTCTCGCCTCGCTGTGAAGAAGCGGCAGATGCGGCGAACGATCCCCGCGCGGCACCATGCTGTCAAGCATGAACCCGGCAAGAAACGAGGCGTCCCCCCTCCCCTTGTGGGAGGGGGGGAGGGG
>DASXFW010000356.1:0-22110 GCA_036489395.1 Acetobacteraceae bacterium
CATTGCGAGGCCGCTTGGCCGAAGCAATCTCCCGCGGGAGATTGCTTCGGCCAAGCGGCCTCGCAATGACAGCGAAACGTCCGGTCCATTTTCTTGCTTCGTCGCTACACCCCTCGCAATGACAGGCTGCGCCATTGCCCATCGCATTGACAACAACCAGGACCGTATGATCGAGGAACTGCGCGCGATGCACCGCCAGCACGATCGCGTTGCGTCGCGGGGCCAACAAATCGAGGATCGGATCGCGTCGTTACCGCCTACCCGCACGCGACCGCAACCGCCGCCCCCGCACCCTCCGGCATGGCGAACTCCCGCCAGCTTCCGCCATCGTCGTTCGTGCTGAAGGTCTGCCCGCCACGCGTCACGCAATGCGCCTGGCGGCGGTCCGACGCGTTCAGCGCCACCGCCATCATCGTGCTGCGCACGTCGATGGAATGATCGAACTGCGCCCATGTCGCTCCGCTGTTGCGGCTGCGATACAGCCGCCCCTCCCGCCCGCGCGCCGCATCGGCCACGCACGCGAACATGTTCGACGCATCCCACGGCGCCACCACGATATCGCGGCCATAGCGCAGATGCGGCGCATGCTGGCCGATGCCCAGATCCTGCCAGGTCGCGCCGCTGTCCTCGGAGCGGAACAACCCCATGCGCAGCGCCAGGAACGCGGTGCCGGAACGCTCGGGCGAAACGCAGATCGCATGCACGTCCAGCATGCCCTCGGCCGTATCCTTGGTCAGGATCGCGCTTTGCAAATTCGGCTGACGCGACAGCGTCACCAGCGGATCGGAACAATCCGTCCAGGTCTCGCCGCCATCGTCGCTGCGCATCGCACCGTTGACTTCCATGCCGGCATAAATTTCGTCCGGCCGCGACGGCGATACGCCGAGCCGCATCACGCGGGACGGAAACGCGCCGACCATGCGCTCGGCAACGGCGGGGCGAGGCATGCGGCGCCAGGTCTCGCCGCCGTCGTCGCTGCGATACAGGCCCAGCGGCGCGGTGCCGGTCAGGATGGTGCGATGATCGGACGGATGCACCAGCACCGACCACATTTGCTCGCCCTCGGCCGGCGCAACCACGCGCCGCCAATGGGTGCCGCGATCGAGGCTGCGATAAAGTCCGGTGCTGGTGGCGGCAAACACCATTGCGGGATCGTCGGGATGCACCGCAAGCGCATGCACATGTGTGTCGCCGACGAAACCGGCGGTCAGGTGCGACCACGCTCCGTCATCCGCCCCCCGGCGGAATACGCCGCTGACATTGCCGCCTGTTCGGGCGGATGCGCCGACATAGACATGCGTTTGCATCGTATGGTTCCTCCCAACGGCATAATTGTCGCCATGTGACGACCGGCCGGCGGGGGCGGTCAAGCGGCCGGCTGTCCGGCATCGCGTGCAACGATTTCACTTGCGCCGCATGGTGCCGCCGGAAATGATTGCGACAGACCATACCGTGACGGGCGCGACATGACGACATTAACCTGGGTTGCCGGCACTTCGGGCGATTGGAATTCCACGACGGACTGGATTCCCAACGGCCTGCCGGATTCCACCGCCACGGTCATCCTGCCCGACGGCAGCGGCAGCTTCGATTCGAAGGTCGGCAGCGGCGACAACGAGATCGTCAACGCGCTGACCATCGGCGGCTTCAGCGGCACCGCTCCGACGCTGGAAATTGCCGGCACGCTGCAGATCGGCGGCAGCAACCCGGCGATCACATTCGTCCAGGGCACCATCCTGATCGATAGCACCGGTCTGTTTGAGGGTGCCGCCACCAGCGAATTCTACAGCAGCCCGTTCTCTGTTACGTTCGTCAACAATGGCACCGTGCGCGCCGACGGCGGCAGCGGCACCGCCCTGCAAATCCTCACAAACTTTACCAACAACGGCACCCTGCTCGCCGACAACGGCATCCTGTCGATCGGCGGCGAGAGCGACGCCAATTTCGTCGGCACCACGCTGACCGGCGGTACCTACATTGTGGAAGGACCCGCATCCGGCACGTTCAACGAAATCGAGTTCGGCGGCAATTTCAATGCGGTAATTGCCAGCGACGCGGCGAACATCATCCTGGATGGCGCCGCGACCGACATCGACGGATCGTCCGGCGGCAGCTTCCAATCGCTGGAGCAACAACTGCAGACGATAACCAGCGCCGGAACGCTGCAATTGCTCGACGGCCGCGGTTACATAACGACGAACGCGATCACCGACGACGGTCTGCTGAATCTGCAGGGCGGCACGCTGAACGCCGGCACGCTTACCGTGGGCGGCGGGGGCTCCCTTGAAGGCTTCGGCATCGTTGACAGCGCGGTGGTGGACCAGAGCGTAAACGGCATCGTCGCCAGCGGCGGCGCGCTCGACCTGGCTGGTGGCGTCAGCGGCACCGGCGCGTTGACCACAATGGCGGGCAGCACGCTGATCCTGTCCGGCGATTATACGTCTGAGATCGCCACCAACAATGGCGTCATCTACGATACAGCCGGGACGTTGACGATCGGCTCTTTGTCCGGCAACGGAACGCTGGTGGTGCAGAATGGCGCCACGCTCGATCTCGTTGGCCCGGCGGCAGAGACCGTGGTGTTCTCCGGCAGCAACGCCACGGTCTATCTGGAAGACCCGACCGCTTACACGGGCACGCTAAGCGGCTTCGGTCCCGGTGACACGCTGCTCATCAACGGCCTTGTCGATTCCGCGCAAGTGGTGAACAGCGATACGCTGTCGGTGGTTACCCCCAGCGGTACGATCGATTACCTGCTGTCCGGCAACTATACCGGGGCTACGGTCAGCCAGACGCAGCCGGGCATCGCCGCAGCAATACAGATAACCAGTGGCGCGCCCGCGCGCAGCGATTTCCAGTTCAGCATTTCGCTGGACGATACGGCCGGTCTTACCACCACCGAGGAAAATGAGATCGTCAACGATCTCAGCGCCGCGGCCGACGACTGGAGCCAGTACGTCACCGGCCATGCGCCGCTGCGCATCCAGCTCAATATCATGGACACCAGTTCGGCGGGCAGCGAACTGGCGAATGGCGGCTTCACCGCGTCGGTGCCGAACGGCGAGGTGATCGACGGTCAGACGATCTACGTCCCGTCCAGCATCTATGCGCTGACCACCGGGAACTACATTCCGGGCACCACGGCGGACATCGTTATCAATTTGCCGTTGCAGGCGGGAGAACTGAGTGCCGGCGGCGATCTCTACGTCAATCCCGATCCGTTCGTCAGCGGCGGCACGGTGCCGGTGGGGGAGTTCGATCTGCTGACCGTGTTCCGCCACGAGATGGCACACGGTCTCGGGTTCGAAGGCTTCACCGATCCGCTCACCGGCGCGCTCGGCGCCGACGTGACGTTGTTCGATCACTACATCCAGGACACGATTGTTTCCGGCACCATCATCGCGGCGAACTTCGTCGGACCGGATGCCGAGGCGGCGTATGGCGTTTTCCTCGGCACCGACGTGCCGACGCCGGTGCCGCTGAGCCTGCTGAACAACGGCGAGAACTTCTTCCACGTCGCCAATTCCAGCATCGATCCGCTCGGCAGGGATCTGATGAGCGGCGTCGGCCTGAATTCCGGCATGACGCGCGACATTTCGTCGGTCGATCTGGCGATGCTGGAGGATGTCGGCCTGCCGGTGACGGCGCCGGTTTGCTACGTGCGGGGCACGCGCATCGCCACTCCGGTTGGCGACGTGGCGATTGAAGAGCTCCGGGTGGGCGACTCCGTGCTGACCGCCGGATCAGCGGCCGTGCCCATCAAGTGGATCGGGCGTCGTCGGGTCGATTGCCGGCGGCACATGCAGCCGGAACAAGTATTTCCGGTGCGGATTTGCGCGAATGCCTTCGCGCAGGGAGTGCCGAAGCGCGATCTGCTGGTTTCGCCGCAGCATGCCATTTACGCCGAGGCGGTGTTGATCCCGGCCCGCTGCCTGATCAACGGGCGAACCGTGGCGCAGGTGGAATCGGCGACGGTCGAGTATTTCCATATCGAGCTCGATAGCCACAATCTGCTGCTGGCCGAGGGTTTGCCGGCGGAGAGCTACCTGGATGTCGGCGATCGTGGCCGATTCGAGAACGGCGATGCGCCGCTGGTGCTGCATCCGGACTTTTCCAGCCTTGCCTGGGAAGGGTCCGGCTGCGCCGAGCTGAAAGTCGCGGGAGAGGAAGTCCAGGCGGTACGCTGGCATCTCGCGCGACGAGCCGACGTGCTGGCGGGTGCGGTGGAGCGCGCCGCGTAACCGGATGTATTTGCGTAACTGGGGTTCCCCCTTGTGGGAGGGGGGAAGGGTGCGTACTCCGGAAACCCTGCCGCTGTACGCGCCTCTCCCCCGACCTCGGTCCGCTCCGCGGCCCAAGCCCACGAGGGGAGGGGGGACTCTGGTTTCCCTTGTTTCTACCCCGCCGAGAACGCAACGAAGCGCAGCAGCGCCTCGCACGGCAGCGGCTTTTCCAGCACCGTCATCGCCCCCAGGCTTTCCGCCTTGCGGGCCACCTCCGTGTCGTGCGCGCCGGTGATGAGCAATGTCGGAATTGTCACGCCACTTTCATTGAGCGCCGAGATCAGCTCCAGCCCGGTCATGCTCGGCATGCACTGATCGAGGACCAGACAGAGAATTTCCTCAAATCTTGCCTCGGTGAGGAATTGCGTGCCTGACTTATAAGTATCGACCGTGTGACCTGAGGTTTCCAGCAGCATGCGGAGCACGTCCCGCACCTCGTCGTCATCGTCAACGACTGCCACCACGCCGGCCTTGTCTCGATTCATGCCAGTGCGTCTCCTCCGAGCCGGGCGCCTGATGCGCGCGGCGGGGGCAGTCTATCCCGGCGCCCCCAGCGAAATTGCGGCGGAACCAAGGGCCTCACTTGCTCTTGTGGGGTTTTGAGTCTATGTGAACATAGCTGGCCTGCCTGTTGTGATTCGCCCGCCAGAACTCAAAGGGGCAGAAGTTCTTGCCGGGCCCTGGCAACAGGCCGCCTCAGCCAAACTTGAATCTCTATCCAATCATCGGAGCAGCCGAACGGCACTCTGAATCTTCAATGGCAGGCGGGGTACCTCCGTGTGTATCGCCTCGGAGCATACCCTGTGATGACAGGTGGGGAGATCAGCATGCACCACACTGCGAACCGACAATGTCCGGGCACCAATCGTGAGTGACAACGAAAAACCAAGCGTAGAGCCTTCCAGGGCAACCCTGGTCCTATCGCCGGAGGCTGCGGATTCTCCGGAACAAATGCAGGAAGCGCGGGTTCGCCGAGCCTGGGGGCTGGACGGCGAGGCGCCGCGATTGCGCCTGCCGGACCGAACCGAGTCGCAGTCCTCGCCGCGGCCGATGGAGCGTTTCACACCAGGCGTGCACAAGCGCCGATTCGTACAGGACGGCGAAGTTCCTGTCATGGTGGTGCACGGCCTGACCGGCGGACGCCGCGACCACGCCGATCCCAGTTCGCCACGGCCGGCCACGGCGGCGCCGATGAACCGCCTGGAAGTGGCCGAAACCGCATTGGCCACCGAAATCGCCTCCCGCGAGCGGGTGGAGAAGTCGTTGGCCGAGGCACAGGCAATGGTCCAGCAATTGCAAACCAAGCTGGGCCACGCCGACCTCGCCCGTCAGGACGCCGTTGCGGCGCTGCAACGCGAACGCGACTCCGTTGCCGAGCTCCACACGGCGCTGGCCGAGGCGCAGGAGCGCGCGGCGGCCGCAGAAGCCGCGGAGGCCGCAGCGGAGGCCGCAGCGGAGGACGCGCTGGCCGCCGCACTGGCTGGTCCCTTGCGTACCGAACCCGCAGCGGTTCGCACCGAGGCAGCGCCGGTTCGTCCGGAGCCGGCGCGCCGTGGCCGCAAGCCGAAGCTGCACGCTGGCCCGGGACGACCGCCGGGCAAGGCGCCCAAGCCCGCGATCGTTGCTTCAGACGGTGGGACGGACCGCGAACCAAAGCCGGTCCGCTGGTGGCTTACGCCGAAGCGTAGTGCCAAGACGCGGTAGGCGATCCATCCTCGGCATCGGTCCGCAGCCAGCCACCCGTCATGGCCGGGCCATGACGGGGTTGTTGCGGAGCTCGCCCGCTGCCGCCCCTACTTCACCGCGGAAAACGATGTTGGCGCCAGAATGAAGTTCTTCACGTTGGCGACGATCGGGCCGTTCGCTTCGGTCTGCGCCCGCGCGCTCAGCCACTCGGGGTCGGCGCCAAACGCGCCCCATTTCTTGTCACGCTCGGCGAGCGATTCCCAGGTTACGAAGTAGTACAGCGTCTGGTTCGACTCGCCGATCACCGTGGTCCAGAATCCGGCCTGGCGGATGCCGTGCTTTTCCCAAAGCTTCAGCGTGATCGTGTCGAAGCGCTTCAACAGGTCCGGCAGCCGGCCGGGCACGCATTCATAGATCCGCAGTTCATACAACATCGCTGGTCCCTCCCTCTTGCGTGGTGGAGCATGCGTCGCGACGGGCCGGCCGGCAAGGTCAGGGCACCAAATCGATCATGGCGAGGGGCGAGAATCCGAGCGGCCCGGCGCCTGATTGCCCCCCGGCGCCTGATTGCCACCCGGTGCCTGATTGCCCCCCGGCGCCTGGTTGCCCCCCGGCGCCTGGTTGCCCCATGGACGTGCGGGATCGCGCGGCGGCGGCGTCCGTAGCAGCCGGTGCGTCATCGTGGCCGCGCCGGCGCCGGCCAGCACCGCGGCGGCGAACCATTTCGTGCCGGACGCGTACCAGCCGGTACCCAGCAGGATCAGGAACAATATCGTGACGACGACAAGGACGCCGCCGCCATGCAGGCCACGGCGCCGCGCCATGAACGTCAACACCACGAAGACCACGTAGAGCGCGATCGCCGCAGCGCGCAGCAGGTCGAACATGCGTACCGTCAGGGTGTCGATCAGGTCGGCGAGGGCCCACCAGGCCTGGGAGATCGCGTCCTCGCAGACACGAATGAAGTGCTGCGGGCCGACGACATAGACCACCCCCATCAGCACGAGGCCGCCGAGCCAGACCAACGCGATGGTGTTTCGATTCACCGTGCCTCCGTGGGTGGTGCTCCGCTGTAATGTGCGAGCGAAACGGCGTGCAGGCCAGTCGTCCGGGGTGCTTTCGTCCGGGGTGCTTTCGTCGGGGGTGCTTTTGTCCGGGGTGCTTCTGCGGGAGGTGCGCCCTTGCCGCGATCACCCGAGAGCCCCGGGCGCCGTCCAACAACTCGTTGTTCCCGGCTTGTCCGACCGGCTATACCACGCACCGACCCACCAGGACCGTTTGCCTCGCATGAACGTTGAATACCGCACCGCCGCACCGCCCGGCCAACTCGACGACCGCAACCTGATGCTGCAGTTCGAAAGCATCGGCGACAGTTGCGAATTTGGTCTGGTGCAGCGGCAGAACGGCGCCGAGCCGCTCGGCCTGCTCCGCTTCAGCGGCGTGCCGGTGCGGCATCTGATCCGCGGCCTGGAGAACCGCTTCGAGGGTGCCGCCGAGCCCGACCAGATCCGACCGCAGGTCGAGAACGGCGAATACATGATCAAGCTGTGGAAATACGATTTCATCTATCACGCGCAAGTTCGCGAAGGTGCCATGGACCCCACGGCGTTGCATGCGCGCGAAGTGAAGCGAACCCGATTCCTGCTGGACAAGCTAATCGCCGACCTGGAGAATCCAGCCAAGATCCTGGTGTTTCGGCAGAACGAGCCGCTGCTGGCGCACGACCTCGTCAAGCTGCGTGCCGCCCTTGCGCGCTACAGCGCTGCCACGCTGCTGTGGGTGCAGGAGGCGATGCCCGGCCATCTTCCCGGCACCGCGGAACTCGCCGACGACCGGCTGCTGCTAGGCTACGTACGCTGGCTGGCGCCGCGCGAGAACGCGCATCAGATCGATCATCCGTCCTGGCTGAGTCTCTGCCGCCAGGCGCACGCGCTTTGGCGCCCGCCTCTTCCGCCGGAGCCGATCAGCCCGGCGATTTCCGTCGCGCTGCCGGAGCCGGCGGAGCCGTTTCGCTCTGAGATCATCTTCGGCGAGGGCGGCAATTCCGAAACGCATCTCGGCTTCGGCTGGTCGGCGCCGGAGAACGGCTTCACCTGGTCGATCGAGGATGCCAGCCTGGTCACGCTGGATGTGCCGGCAGTGGCGGAACGCTACGTGCTGGACATGGAGGTCACGCCGTTCCAGGCGCCGCCGGCGGTCCCGGGTCAGCGCCTGCATGTTTCGGTGAACGGTGCGCAGGTGTTCAGCTTCGACACTCTGCCGCGCGGCCGCGTGTCGTGCATCGTTCCGGGACACCTGGTCGCCGGGCGCGATATGGTCGAGATCCTGCTGGAACACCCCGATGCTGCCCGCCCAGCGGACGTCCTGCAGGAGGACGACGTGCGACGGCTGGCGATCGCGTTCAACTCGCTCTCGCTGATGGGGCTGCCCGGGTAGGCTCATACGTCATGGCCCGCGCTGTGCGGGCCGCACCGTCATGCCGACCGGCCAACCCAACGGGCAGTCCGGCATCAATCCAGGTACGGCGCCCAGCGGACGTAATGCAAAATATAATCCCGCAGCGTCCACATGTGTCCGTGCCAGCGATAGCGGGCGTTAGGATCATGGAACCTCAGCTTCAGCCGTTCCGCCACCAACGGATGAATCGGCACGCTCTCGAAATCCTGCCCAATGTGGTGCCGCAGCAGCGCCTCGGCCTCGCCCTTCAGCCGCGCCACGCTGTACGGGCGCAGTACCGTGGTTTGCTCCAGCAGGTGTCGCAGCACGAAATCCGTCGCTGCCGCCGTCAGATGGCCGGAGGTGTGAAATAATCTCGTCTCGCGGAAGTTGCGCTCGACCCAGTCCGCAACCTTGACGTCGGACAGCGCATCCGATGCCTGCCAGCGCGTCACGTCCAGGCGCAGCCGTCGATCGAGATCGGGCATGCGCTCGGTGGTAATTTTCATGTATTCCGCGAAGATCTCGTCGTCCGATCCGCTTTGCAGTGCCAGCATGGCCGCTACCGAATCCGGCCACGGATAACGCTGCGGATCGGCGGCGATGCGCGGATCGTTGCCCGCGAATGGCCACATGAACAACGCGCTCAGCGGCGGGAACCGCACCGTCTGCAAGCCCGCCGGCAGACGCGCATGCAACTCCCGCCGATGCGGCGTCGGATCGCCGGTCTCCACCTGCTCCCACACGGCAACGACGTCCGACATGAATTCCGCGTCGTAGCGCGTGGCCCAGTCCGCATCGGTTATCTTGTGCAGCGGAATCCACTTGAAGCCGATCGTGCCGGCAAGGGCGGGCATATAGCGCCCGGTGGTCTGCAACTCCTCGCCCTGGCAGTTGGCGTAGATCAGGATGGAGCCGCTCATGGCCGCCACGCATTCCAGCGGATGTAGTTCAGTGCGTATTCCTCGAACGTCCACGAATTGCCGAACCAGCGGTAGCGCATGCCCGGCTGCCACCATTGCAGGCCGAAATGCCGCGCGATGTGCGGATGGATCGGCAGCTCCTGCCAATGGCCTACGTATCCGCTCAACAGGAAGTCGAGCTCGCGCGCGAGGTCGGCGGGCGAGGCTACGGCGCGGATCGCTGGCGTCTCGATGAGCTGATCGATGATGTGTCGTAACACAGCGGAGCCGGCCAACGGCGGCGCCAGGAACATGCGTTGCCGGCGGAAATTGGCCAGGATGAAGTCGGCGACCCGCACGTCGTTCGTCGCGTCAAGCTGTCGCCACACGGCAACATCCGCGTCGAGCGACGCATCGAGGTCCGGCATCTCCTTCTCTGCCATGCTCTCATAGGCCAGCAGCACCACGTCGTCTTGCAGCATCATGTTGGCCATGCTGGCGCCGACGCGGTCGGAGAACATGTAACGCCCGTGGCCGTAGCGCCCCGGCTCGGCGATGCGTCGGGGATCGGCACCCTGCAGCGGCCACAGCGCTGTCATGTGCGGTGACGGAATGCGCTGCACGTCGCAATCGGCGGGGACGGCAGCATTTATCGCCGCCGCGACCTCCGGCGTGCCGACGCCCGATTGCCGCCAGTAGATCTGCGCCGCCGGCAGTGCGTCCGCCGGAAGATGCCGCGTCGCCGCATCGAGACTGCCATCCGGACTGACATAGTGGAATGCGATGCGGCCGCGCAGCGGCGACAACTGGGCCATCACCGCAGCGATCTGCCGTGCCAGGGCATGTCCCGCGACCACGGCGTGCATGACGTCTTCCGGCGTGTTTCCGCCCGTGCCGTCCGATGCTCGGACCAGGCCGCCGGAGTGGAAACACAACGAAAGCCACCGGGAATCCGTGCTGTCCTTGAAATCCCGCGGCCGCAAGGCGTCCGGATGGGTGAGCCGAAGATCGAGCTGGGTCCGCTCGCGCGTCAGCGCCAGAGGCAGCGGCACATCAACCGTGGCCTGATGCGGGACGTCGAAATGGCCGAGCAATACATCGCCGGCGGCGATCGTCAGTCGCTGCGACTCGCACCGGCCGGGGTGCACCAGCGGATGCAGGCTCAGGCGAAGGATATAGGTCTCGGTATCGCCAGGCAGCGGCAGCGAGAGCCGGCTGTGTTCGCCCACCGCCCAGGCGTAGTGGTCCTCGGCCGACCAGCCGTCGCCGAGGGCGCCGCTAAGGTTGCCCAGGGTACCGAAGACGTACGCCGTTTCGAACCGATCAGCCATTCCCCCACGTTCTTCGTGTTCACGGGTTCGTGAGATTGTCAGGTATCAAATATAGGTTGCGGCGGAAACCTTCAAGGGTGATTGCTATAGGGGCCCCGGCCAAAACCTGGGCTGATTTATTGCCGTTCAGCATAACGCGGCGAAATCTGACACCCGATGGAATAATCCATAGTGCAGCACAAAACCTGTGGTTGCGTCCACCTTCACCGCAGGGTTGCAGCAATTTTTGACAGCACGGGCTGATGGCGGAAGAGTCCGGTCCGGGATTGGAGGGGCAGGTATGGCGGCCGAACAGACGGAATTGCGACCGATCGCGACGATCGGTTTCATCGGACTCGGCGTGATGGGCGAGCCGATGTGCGGGCATCTGGCCCGCCGTTCGGGCCGCACGGTCCTGGCGTACGACCTGCGGCCGGAGCCGCTTCAGCGGCTGGCGGCGTTCGGGGTGACCGCGGCGTTGCCGACGGAGATGGCACGAAGCTGCGACCTCGTGGTGATGTCCCTGCCGGATGGCAAGGCCGTCCAATCAGTGATCGCGGCTCTGGCGCCCGGGTTGTCGGCGGGCCAGTGCGTGGTCGATACCAGCACTTCGCCGGTGGCACTGACGCGGGAGATCGGCGCGCGGCTGGAGGCCGGCGGCATCGGCTATGCCGACGCACCGGTGGCGCGCACGCGCGAGGCGGCCGCGCGCGGCGAGCTGTCGATCACGGTCGGCGGGTCTGAGGCGGTCTTCGCGCATGTGCGGCCGATCCTGGCGACGATGGGCAGCGACGTGACGCATTGCGGTCCCGTCGGCTGCGGCCAGGTCGTGAAGATCCTCAACAACATGCTGGTGTTTCAGAACACCGCGGCGATCGCCGAGGCGATCGCACTGGGCCGCCGCAACGGCGTGCCGCCGGAGGTGCTGTTGCCGGCGATCGCCCTCGGCTCCGGCGATTCGTTCGTGCTGCGCAACCACGGCATGAAGTCGATGCTGCCGCGGGTGTTCCCAGAGCATGCGTTCTCCACGCGCTATGCGATGAAGGATCTGTCTTATGCGCTGGCGATGGCCGATGCGGCGGGGGTCGATGTGCCGGGCGCACGGCTGACGATGCAACGGCTGAAGGATGCGGAGGCCGCCGGCCATGGCGAGGAGTACCATCCGGTCATGCTGCAAGTGATCGATCCGCTATGACCGGTTTTCCCGATGCCGCGGCATGGCGCGCGGCGTGCACGGCCGATGCCGTGCTGGCAGCGTGGGCCGGCCCGTGGTCGGTCTGCTTCGCCGTGCAAAGCGGCCATGCCGACTGCGTGTTTGCCGTGGCCGACGGCGTGGTGCAGCCGGGCGGCGGCACGCCGGCGTTCACTGTGCGTGCGCCGGCCGAGGTGTGGGCGCAATTCCTGCAACGCGTGCCGCCGCGACATCACCACGGCCTGTTCGCGATGATGTATCGCGTGCCGGAGTTCGGCACCGATGGCGATACGCTGACGTTCATGCAGCACGCACACGTGGTGCGGCGCGTGCTGGAGATTGGCAAATGGCTGGCTCTGGGAGAGTCGCTGCCGGCGCCCGTGTCGCTTCAACCGAGGGCCGTGGCGGTGCCGGTGCCATCGGTGAGCGGACGTTATGTCCCGGTGGTCGCGGATGGTGTGTCCTACCCGGTCTTTTATGAAACCGCCGGCGTCGGCCGCGACATCCTGTGCCTGCACACCGCCGGCGCGGATGGACGCCAGTTCCACGGACTGATGGCCGATGAACGCATCACCGCGGCGCATCGGCTGGTGGCGTTCGATCTGCCGTGGCACGGGCGCTCGCTGCCGCCGGCGGGCGGCATTCCCGGTTCGTGGCGACTCAACACCGAACTTTACGTCGAGCTGATCATGGGCTTCGTCACCGCGGCACGGCTGGAGCGGCCGATCGTGCTGGGCGCGTCGATGTCGGGCGAGATCTGTCTGGAACTCGCGCTGCGCCACCCCGAGGCGTTCCGCGCCGTCATCGCCTGCGAGGCGAGCGAAAAGATCGATCGCCGCCAGACCCATTGGGCGGCACATCCGCGGGTCAACCAGGCGTTCTTTGTGCCCGAATGGATCCGCGCGCTGTCCGCGCCGCAGAGCCCGGCAGAACATGTGGAGGCGATCGCCTGGCATTACGCGCAAGGCGGCCCGGCGGTGTTCTTCGGCGACATCGCATTCTATTCCGGCGATTGGGACATGCGCGACCGGGTCGGGCGTATCGATACCAACCGTGTGCCGTTGTTCATGCTGACCGGCGAATACGACTATTCGTGCACGGTAGAACACTCGCAGGCGACGGCTGCGAAGATTCCCGGCGTGCGGTTTCAGGCAATGCCCGGCATCGGGCACTTTCCGTTTGCGGAAAACCCGAAGCTGTTCGCGGAATATCTTCTGCCGATATTGGGCGAGCTGTAGTGCCGGCTGCCGCCGCCCTGTCACGTCTCCAGCAGGAAGCTGAGGCCTTCTGTCATTGCGAGTTTCCACCGGCCGGTGGCCGACCCGCGACTGGATGAAACGGCGTCGGCGGCCTGACGTAGTTTCCCCGTCCCCTTGAGGGAGGGGTTGGGGGAGGGGTGCGTACATCCGCGGTCGGTGGATGTACGCACCCCTCCCCCAACCCCTCCCTCAAGGGGAGGGGGGACCTTGTTTCTTGTTAGGCCACTTGGCCGAAGCAATCCCCTTCGTGACGAGTTGCCGACGGCTCGTCACGAACAGGATTGCTTCGGCCAAGTGGCCTCGCAATGACAGAAGGCCGGCGTTTCATTCAGGGCGGGTCGGCCGTCAGACGGTGCCAGTTCGCAATGACAGAACACCGCGCCGCACCATGTCACTCTCCCCGCGCAGCACCTCGAACTGCGTCGCCTCCCCCTCGCGCCAGAAGCGGATATCGAAATGCCGCTTGCCCAGCCGAAGATCTGCCAGAGTAACGTCCGGAAGCCAGCGCGGCAGCACCGGATCGACATACAGCACGTCGTGCGGCGCATCCGGCTGAATGCCAAGCAGTGCCTGCAGTAGCGCGAACGCCGAGCCGGCCGCCCAGGCCTGCGGCACGTTCGCGCCGAGGTACTGCACCGGAAACGCCGTGTCGGACCGTGCGATCCCGGCATACAGCTCCGGCAACTGGTTCAGCATGAAATGGCTCGCCGCCTCGGAAATACCGCGCGCGATCTTCCCCACTTCATCGGTGAACCCATACCGCTTGAACCCCAGCGCGATCAGGCTGTTGTCGTGCGGCCAGACCGAGCCGTTCTGATACGAATACGGATTGTACGCCGGATGCCGCGACGACAGCGTGCGTATGCCCCACCCCGTGTTCATGTCCGGCGCCATCAGCCGCGCCACCACGCGCGCCGCGCGTTCCGGCGGCACGATGCCGGACCACAGCAGATGCCCGGGATTCGATGCCACCGTCAGCACCTTCTGCTTCTTTCCGTCCAGCATATAGGCATAGAACCCGCTGGCCTCGTCCCAGAACGCCTCATCGAAGCGGCGGTACAGGGTCGCTGCCTTGTCGCGTAGCGTGATCGCGCGATCCGGCTCGCCCAGCGCCTCGAACACCTCCGCCATGCGCAGCCAGGCGTCATAGACATAGCCTTGCAGCTCGCACAGCGCCTTCGGCCCCTGCACCGGCGAGCCGTCGTCGTACACCATCGAATCGCCGGCATCTTTCCACGCCATATTTTCATAACCGACCGGCGAGCGCGTCTGGTACTCCTGGAACCCGTCGCCGTCACGATCGCCGTACCGGTCGATCCAATCCAGCGCCGCTTCCGCATGTGCCCGATGCCGGTGCAGCAGCGATACGTCGCCCAGCGCGCGCCACGCCGCGTGCAGCGTGATCAGGTACAGCGGCGTCGCGTCCGCCGTGCCGTAATACGGCGTATGCGGGATCAGCTTGAAATGCGCGAGTTCGCCGTAACGCAATTCGTGCATGATCTTGCCTGGCTCGGCATCGCGGTAATCGTCGCGTTCCGTCGCCTGCCAACGGCCGAGCACGTCCAGCGAGCCGTGCGCGAATTCCGGATACACCAGGATGTTCTGCAACGACACGATCAGGCTGTCGCGCCCGAACGGTGCCATGAACCACGGCAGACCGGCGGCGGGAACGAAGACCATGTGATCGGTGCCCTCGATCGGCAGCCGCAGCGCCGACATGTCCTCGATCGCCTGGTTGTACAGGCGGTAGAATTCCTCGTTGCTGGAATGCAACTTCAGTACAGCGTCGCGCCAGTTGCGCTGCGCCGTGGCATGACGCGCGGGCGGTGCGTGCTGTGTGCAGCTCTGCGGCGCATGGAAATGCCGCTCGCCGTCGGTGAAGTCATACAGCAGGCAGCAATGCCAGGTGGCGCCGGGCAGAAGCTGCACTTCAAAGCCGAGCCGGCCGTTGGCGTAGGAAGCCTGCGGTCCCTCCTTGCCCACCGTCACCGTCATCGCGCGATGGAAATCCTGGTTGCGATACGTCGTGCGCAGCCGCTGCTGCGTGTCCGACCATTCCGTGGTGGCGCGGCCGCGGCGGATCGTGCGGTGTGCCTTCACGTCGAACGTGTCGGCGAAGTCGGAACGGATCGCGATCTCCAGGATGAAGCGGATCGGACGCTGGCCGTAGTTGGCGATGTCGAGATCCTCGTGCAGCCCGCCGTCGATCGCGCGGCTGAGCACAAAGCTGAGCGTGTGCGGTGCCACCGCGCCGTCTTCTGTCAGGAACGCGCGGTTGGTCAGGAAGATGCGCGCGGTGTCGTTGGCGATCGCGCCGCCGTTCAGCAGGTCCCAGGGTTCTGCGTTGGCATAGACGATCCAGCCGCTGATCAGCCGCGTGTCAAAGAAATACAGCCCCTTTTCCGTGGCCCATTGCACCTGGCCGTCCGGCTCGGTGACCAGCACGGTCATTCCCTGGTGGATGGCGATCTGCGGCGGGCCGACTTGCACCTTGTAGGGCATGCGCGAGTCTCCTGTACAGCGGCACGGCCAACAGAAGCCGGCCGCGCGGTGTGGTGCCACCCTGTATAGCGGCTGAGCCGCGCACGATCACGCGAGGCTCCTATCCGAGCCGCTTTGCGTAATACCGCACCGTCTTGCGGCCATCATGGATCGCCGCCTCGCCGATCGCGGCAAATCCGAGCGCGGTGTGAAGGTGCTCGGATGCCGGGTTCGGCGGTTCGGCGTTCACCTCGCACATGACCCAATGGCGCCCGGTCTGCACGGCGAACTGGAACACTCCCGCATACAACGCGCGTGCATGACCCTGTCCGCGTGCCGCCGCGGAAACGACGAAGCGATCGACATAGACGAAGCGTGTATAGCGGCGCAGGAACCACTGATAGTTCGGGCTGTCGTACGCAGCATGTTCGTCCAGTGCCAGCATGAACGCATCGACCGCACCGATGCGGCGCGCGTAGCACGCCTGCCGCAGCAGAGCAGCCAACTGATCCGCCTCAAGCCACGACAGTTCGATTGAGTGCGCGTTGTTCAGCGCCAGCACTGCTTGTTCGTATTCGGCAGATATCGGTAGCAGCTCGCTCATGGCGCGACATATGCCTCCAGCCGGTCCGCCAATGCGGCGGTGATGCCGGTCATCGGCAGCCGCAATTCCGGTGAGGCAATCAGCCCGCGCCGCCACAGCAGATGCTTGATCGGTGCGGGATTCGGCTCGCCGAACAACAGGCGCACCAGATCCACCAGCCGGTCCCAGCATGTTCTGGCGTCCGCCAATCGTCCCGCGGCCATGGCGTCACGCACGGCGGCAAAAGCGGCCGGTCCCGCGTGGGCCGATGCGAGGATGCCGCCGTCCGCGCCGGCTGCCAGGGCCTGAAAGAACAATGCATCCTCGCCCGTCAGCACCGCGAAACCCGGCTGACGGCGACGCAGCAGATCGTGGCTTTGCGCCATGTCGGCGCAGCAGTCTTTCACGCCGACGATATTGGCGTGTCCTGCTGCCAGCCGCACCAGCGTATCGTTCGCCAGATTGACGCCGGTGCGATAGGGAATGTTGTAGATCAGCACGGGCCGATCGATTGCCGATGCGAGTGCGGCGAAGTGCCGGTGCATGCCCTCCTGCGACGGACGCGAGTAATACGGGCAGGTGATCAGATAGCCCTGTACCGGCCAGGTCGCGGTGTCCTGCAGCCGTCGCACCAGTCGTCGCGTGTCGCTGCCGCACAATCCCAGGAACACCGGCTGGCGCGTATTCAGCGCCTCCGCCGTCGTCGCGACGACGAGTCTGGTTTCGTCGTCGTCCAGCACCAATCCTTCGCCGGTGGTGGCGGCAACGATGAATCCATCGACCTGATCGGCGAAATGCCGGACAAGCCGCGCCAGTGATGCGCGATCCACCGCGCCGTCGGCGAACGGTGTGATCAGCGGCAGCCAGATTCCTTGCAGCATGGATGCTTCTTCCTTCGTTGCGGGCCCGCCGAACCGGAAGAAACAGGAGCACAAAAAAGCAAAGGCCCCGTCCGAGTCGGCGGGGCCCCTGGTGAGTCGTGCTTTACGCGATCAGCGCACGCAGCGTTCCCCGGCCCCGGAGGAGCCAGACTTTCGTGCCTTCAAGGAGTCGCTGTGACGCATGGGTTAATGCTGGGGCGGGTCGGTGCGGATGTCAATCGAGTATCCGCTTCGAGAGTGACGGCCCTGCCGTACCGAGGCAATCTCGCGCCTGACGAACAGCCGGCGGCTCGCCACGCGCGATTGCTTCGGCACAGCACGCCTCGCTATGACAGTTGGACGCCAGGACGACATGAACGCCACGACCGTCATTCCGCTGCCCCTGATTCTGGGGTCCTGGCACGAATTCTACTCCCTCCTCGGCACCGCCTCCGCCACGATGGTTGGTCTGCTCTTTGTCGCCGCATCTGTCGCCAGCGGCGCGTTTCCCGATCGGCGTGCGCCGCTGCGCGTATTCCTCTCCGCCAGCGTAGTGCATTTCAGCAGCGTCCTCGCGGCCAGCCTGGTCATGCTCGCGCCACTGCGCAGCGACTATGTGCTCGCGGTGCTGATCCTGGCCTGCGCTACGGTCGGCCTGGTGTATTCCTGCATGGCCTGGCGCGACACGGTGCACGATGCGCTGAACGCATCGATCGATCTGGAGGACCGTGCTTGGTACGTGTTCCTGCCGGTCGTGGCTTACGTGTTCGAACTGGGCGCCGCCATCGCGATAGCCTGCCAGGCCGCCGACGGATGTGCGGCTCTGGCGCTGGCGATCGGCATGCTGCTGGTGATCGGCATTCACAATGCGTGGGACATCACCGTTTGGATGGTCACGCGTCGCCGGGACTGAATATCGCGTGCGATTTCTCGCCGGGCCTGCTGCGGCTCGGTACGATGCGCCATGTCCACGCCTCGCATCGTCCTTCTCGGCTTCTCCATCGAGTGCAACCGCTTCGCACCGATCGCGACCGAGGCTGACTGGGCTGACCAGCCCGATCCTGTCGCGCTTCAACTGGCGGTATCTGCCGCGGCCCGTGGTGCCGATCGATGCGGACGTCCGCTGGGTTGCGGGTGCTTGACGGGACTTGTGGCGGCGCAGCTTGCGGGCGACAGGCGTGTTCAACGCAGAGTTCGCTGAGAACCGCAGAGATCGCAGAGAAGATTTTACCGGGTCCCGTACGGCTGGGTCGTCCGATGATAAGCGCCGGGATACCGGGTCGTGGCGCACCGCCCGCGCGGCCGCGGGGGAACATTTTCTTTCATGGTGGCGCAACGCCGCCGCGTCCAGCACCGGAATCACACAATCGCTTCTCTGCGGTCTCTGCGGCTCTCAGCGAACTCTGCGTTGAATACGCCAGCAACAACCGGCACCGCCGCCACCGGCTCTGTCTCAATCGGAACCCCAGCCACCCATCAGGCTGGAGCGCAAGCCCGCCGACCTCTATCCTCGCCACTCCGGAACCCCGGCCCCGCAACACGGATTTAGCCCGCATGACCCTGGATGACCTGCCGACGCCTTGCCTGGTGCTCGACCGCGCCATCCTGACCCGCAACATCGCCCGCATGGCGGAGGCTGTTGGCCGCCACAACGTCGCGTTGCGCCCTCACCTGAAGACCGCCAAGTCGATCGACGTCGCGCGTCTGGCGCTGGAGGGCCAGCCGGGCGGCATCACTGTCTCCACCCTCGCCGAAGCCGAATACTTCGCCGCACACGGCATCGGCGACATCCTCTATGCCGTAGGCGTCACGCCGCAGAAGCTGGACCAGGTGGCGAAGCTGAATGCCGCCGGCGCGCAGGTGATCGTGATCACCGACGATGCCGAGACCGCCTCCGCCATTGCCGCGCATGCGCAGCCGCCGCGTACGCTGATCGAGATCGACACTGGCGAATCGCGCGGCGGCGTCGGACCCAACGACGATGCGCTGCTGGAGATCGCGGCGCGGCTCGGTCCGCGTCTCGCCGGCGTGATGACTCACGCCGGCCACTCCTACGGCGCGCATGACGTGAACGAGATCGTGCAGATCGCGGAGAGCGAACGCGCCGGCATTGTGCGCGCGGCCGAGCACCTGCGCGCTGCCGGCCATGCCGCGCCGATCGTCTCCATGGGCAGCTCGCCCACCGCGATCCACGCGGAGGCGCTGACCGGCGTCACCGAAGTGCGGGCCGGTGTCTATATGTTCGGCGACTTGTTCCAGGCGGAGATCGCCACGCACGGACTGGACGATATCGCGGTCACGGTACTCACCAGCGTGATCGGCCGCCGTCCCGGGCGGCTGCTGGTCGATGCCGGCGGCCTCGCTTTGTCGAAGGACCGCAGCACCGAGGGCAAGCCGAAAGATTATGGCTTCGGCCTGGCGTTGGACCTGGCCGGGCAGCGCGCTTACGGCGACGCGATCGTTCGCCGCGCGTATCAGGAGCACGGGCTGATCGAGCTCGACCCGCAGCATCCGCTCGAATGGAAGGTTGGCGACAAACTACGCATCGCGCCGAACCACACCTGCATGACCGCGGCGGCGCATGACCGCTATCACGTGGTCGATGGCGGCCAGGACATCATCGCGATCTGGCCGCGGATCAATGGCTGGTAATTTTCCTTTGGACTCGATGGCGGCGTACCTACATCCTGCTTATCGCGCTGCACCCGCAATCAAAGGAATTCGTGTCTTCCTGCAGTCGGGACCAGACGAGTGGGGATCCTATCCCGGATCCTCCACACCGCTTTCAGCCAAGCTGGCACTGGTCGGTTTCGTCGGCCTGTGCCTGCTGGTTGGCGCGGCGGACGCCACGCTCGTCACGGGATCGCTGCGCCCTTGGTATGCCTCACTGATCCACCCGCCCGGCACGCCGCCCGATTGGGTGTTCGGATCGGTCTGGGGCGTGCTGTATGTCATGCTGGGCGTGGCGGGCTGGCTGGTGTGGCGCCGGGCCGGCGCCGGCGGTGCACTGCGTCTTTGGGGCTGGCAGCTCGCCGTCAATGCGATGTGGACCCCGGCATTCTTTGGCCTGCACAAGCCAGTGCTGGCGCTGGCGGTCATTGCCGTGCTGCTGGCGCTGGTAGCATTGACGATCCATCGCTTCGCCCGCGTGCAGCGTCTCGCGGCTGCGTTGATGGTGCCGTATTTCGCCTGGATCGGTTATGCGGCGTGGCTGAATCTTGCGTTCTGGTGGTTGAACCCCGCGTGATGTCCCCGTGCGGATGCCCCCCGTGCGGATGCCCCCCGTGCGGATGCCCCCCCGTGCGGATGCGTTGCCGGAAACGTGCAACTCCGGCTACAATGCAGGCATGGAGAAATTGCTTCCGCATCGATCCCCGCTTGCCTGGGCCCTGCTGATTGGCATCGCCATTGCCCCTGCGGCCTACGCTCCCGCCGCGTATGCCCAGGCGGGGCCGATCAACAACCCGGGCGAGGCGCTGAGCCACGGCGCCGCCATGGCGCCGTCGATGGCCACGAAGCACCGGGAGCTGCCGCCCGCACTGCCGGGCGCGGCTGCGTCGGGCGATGTCGCGCCGGCGACGCAGATCCCGGCCGACATGTCGCCGAACGCCGCGTTGTTCGATGCCATCAACCGCGGCGACGTGGCCGCTGCGCGCGATGCGATGAGCCGCGGCGCGCAGCTTGACGCGCGCAATGCGCTCGGCATGAGTCCGATGGAGCTGTCGGTCGATCTTGGCCGCAACGACATCTCGTTCCTGCTGCTGTCATATCGCGGCGAGGGCGGGTCCGGCGAAGGGGCGGTGCCGGTCACGGCCAGTGCCGCGGCGCCAGGCAAAGTGAAGGCGGCCGCCACGGCGGCACCGAAGCCCGCCCATCCGATCCGCACCGCCGAGCGCGCGCCGATCCATCGCGTTTCAGCCGACCCGCCGGCCGCCCCGCAGGCGCCCCAGTTGTTCAGCAACGACGGGGGGGCGCCGGTCCCCAGCGCCGGCTTCCTCGGCTTCAACGCGCAGGCCAGCACGCGCCAGTGAGGCGATGACCGGGAATTCATCACGGTCACGCGCGTGCGATTCGCACCCCCCGGCTGGGCCGCACATATCCCGGGCGTTCCCATTCTCCCTTTCGCGAGAGGTAACGCCGATGTCGCATCAGAACGCCAAGGAAACGGCCCAGATGATGATCCGCCTGCACGGGCTGCGCGCGCAGGCCATTGCGCAGGAGCGGACGTCCGAGATGCGCCAGCAGGGCGACGCCGCCGGCCTCGATCACTGGCAGCAGGTGCACGCGGCGATCTGCGAACTGCGGCGGACGGCCAACCAGGACAAGTACGGCGACCACCGCTCCGACTACCGCTCCTGAGCCGTCAGTGCGGCCGGCCGTAATGGCCGGTGATCCGCGCCGTCGCCAGCGTGTTGAAGTGCAGCATGAACCCCACCAGCGCGCCGGATGAGTTGGCGTCGAGGTCGAGGTGCGGCGCCTTCAGCGCATAGACCGTGATCTCATAGCGGTGTGGCTTGTCGCCGACGGGCGGGCAGGGGCCGCCGTAGTGCGAGAAGCCGAAATCGGTCCGCCCCTGGGCGGCGCCCGGTGGCAGGCTGTGCGAATCGGCAGCGCCGGCGTCGGCGACCAGCCCGTGTACGCTGGCTGGGATGTTGAACACGGTCCAGTGCCACCAGCCGCTGCCGGTCGGCGCGTCCGGGTCGTACATCGTCACGGCGTAGCTTTGCGTGCCGGCGGGCGCGCCGGACCACGCCAGCGCCGGCGAATGATCGCCGCCAGTGCAGCCGAACGCATTGAACACCTGCGCCATCGGCACGGTGCCGCCCGGGTGGAAGGCTGGCGTGGTGACGGTGAAGCTCGCGGCCAGTGCCGGCGCGGCCAGCAGGCAGAAGCCCGCGGCAAGTGCTGTTGTTCGCATTGGTGCCCTCCCATTCGTAAGCCAGCCTAGCTTGGTGTCGTTGTCATTGCGAGGCCCGCGTGGCCGAAGCTCAGGGCAATCGGGTGAAGGCAGCAAGGTCAGGGCTCCGCCCTGAAACCCGCCAGGAGGCTCTGCCTCCTGGACCTCCGCCAAAGGCATAGCCTTTGCAATCCATCTGTTTCGCTGGATGGGGGGAGGGG
>DASXFW010000357.1:0-4146 GCA_036489395.1 Acetobacteraceae bacterium
GGTGCTTTCTTCCGCGGTCTGGCGGCTGAAGGCACCCCTCCCCCTAACCCCCTCCCTCAAGGGTAGGGGGGAAAGCGTTAGAGTTACGCCATCGCTTCCACGCGGGCTTCATGCAGATGCGGCTTCACGTGGCGCGTGAACAAATCGACCGAGTGCAGCACGGCATCCGCCTCGATGTCGCCGAATGCAAAGCGGCACAGCAGGTAGTTCAAACCGCCGTCGTCGATGGTGCGTTGCAGGAAGTTGTGCACCTTGTCGGGCGTGCCGGCGACGGCGCGGCCTTCGGCTTCGGCTTCCTCGAAGGTTTCCGGGAACACGGCGTTCGGGTTGGGAAGCTGCATGTTGTGCTTGCGCCATAGCAGCAGGAAGCTGTCGCGCCATTTGCCGTAACCGCGGCGGGCCACGTCCAGCGCCTCGCGGTCGGTTTCGGCAACGACGATGTGGCGTCCGACGCCCATCAGTGGAACGTCGGCGGCTGCGTTGCCGGCGGCGGCCCATTCGGCACGATAACGGTCGGTGAGTGGACGCATGCGCGGGCCGGTAACGTTCCCGACGACGTTGACCTTGTGCTGCACCGCCCAGGGCACCGCGTCGAGCCGGCCGATACCATACCACAGCGGCGGATACGGCTTCTGGTACGGCTCCATTTCCATCGGCACGTCTTTGTACTGGTAGTACTTGCCTTCGAAGGTGAGTTCCTTGTTGGTCATGCCGCGCAGGATGACTTCCAGCGCTTCCTGGTACATCGCCGGCGCGATGGCCGGATCGATGCCGTAATAGCGCAGCTCGATCGGCGAGATGCCGCGACCGACACCCAGCATCAGGCGGCCGCGGCTGATCTGGTCGAGCATGCAGATCTCTTCCAGCAGCTTCAGCGGGTGATACAGCGGCAGCAGATACACCAGTGCGCCGAAGCGAAGCTGCGTGGTGCGCTCGGCAATCGCGGCGAGCCAGATGCCGGGCGATGGCGCCACGCCGAGCGGCGTCGCGTGGTGCTCGGCCACGTGATAGCCGTAGAAGCCGGCGCGGTCGTACGCCTCGACCAGGCGCATGCGGTCGGCGAAGAACTGGTCGAGCGCCCCGGCGCCGCGATCCATGTGGTCGAATATGCCAAGCCGCATCGCGTTTCCCCTGCGTGTTTCCGCGGCAGGATCATAGTGGGCAGGTGACGGCGGGCCAACACGCCGCTCTGTCATTGCGAGTTGGCCACCGGCCGGCGGCCGACCCGGGCTGGATGAAACAGCGGCATTCTGTCATTGCGAGGCCGCTTGGCCGAAGCAATCTCCCGCGAAAGATTGCTTCGGCCAAGCGGGCTCGCAATGACAGAATGGCCCGGGCCATTTTCTTGTCGGGCCCGCAGGGCCGAAGCAATCTCCCGGGAGATAGCGTCAGCCCTGCGGGCCTCGCAATGACACGCAACAACAATAAGGCCCGATCATCGTGCGACTGCGTATCTTCGTCCTGCTCCTCCTCTTTCCGATCGCGGCCCGTGCCGCATCGCCGCCGGCTGTCGAAGCGGCGCACGGCATGGTGGTGTCGGCGCAGCGCCTGGCATCGCAGATCGGCGTGGACATCCTCCGCCGCGGCGGCAACGCGATCGATGCCGCGGTTGCGGTCGGATACGCGGAAGCGGTGGTGCATCCCTGCTGCGGCAATATCGGCGGCGGCGGCTTCCTGGTGGCCCATCTCGCGAACGGCCGCGACGTGTTCATCGACTTTCGCGAAACGGCCCCCGCGGCGGCGACGCCCGGCATGTACCTCGATCCGCAGGGCAACGTCATTCGCGGCGCCAGCACACGCGGCTGGCGCGCGGTGGCCATCCCGGGAACGGTGCGCGGTCTCGATGCGGCACTGACGCAGTTCGGCACCCTCCCCCGATCGGTGGTGATGGCGCCGGCAATCAGGCTGGCCCGCGACGGCTTCGTGCTGACCCGCTTCGACACGGACATCCTTCAGCACGACACGGCAAAGTTTCGTAGCGCCCCAAACATCGCGCGCATCTTCCTGCGTCCGGACGGATCGCCGTTGCAGCCTGGCGACCGGCTGGTGCAGCGCGATCTCGCTGACACGCTGTCCGCCATTGCCATGCACGGACCGGACGCATTCTATCGCGGCAAAATCCCCGCCGCCGTCGCCGCGGCGTCGCAGGCCGGCGGCGGCATCGTCACCGCGGAGGACTTCGCGCATTACGTCGCCGTCGTGGGAGCGCCGCTGCGCTGCACCTATCGCGGCTATGTGTTTCTGTCGGCCCCGCCGCCGTCATCCGGCGGCGCGACGATGTGTGAGATTCTCCAGGTTCTGCAAGGCTACGACATGCGCGCGCTGGGCTTCCATTCCGCGCAGTCTGTGCATGTGATGGCGGAGGCAATGCGGCACGCCTATTTCGATCGCAATACGTATCTCGGCGATCCCGTCTTCGTCACCAATCCACTGGACTGGCTGTTGTCGCCACAGCACGCGGCCGCGATTCGCGCGGCGATCACCGATCGCGCAACACCCACCGCAACCTTGCGCACCGGAGTGCCGCCGCACGAAAGAACAGAAACGACGCATTACTCGGTGATCGACAAGGCGGGCAACGCCGTCGCGGTCACTTATACACTGAACGGTTTCTTCGGCGCCGGCGTGATGGCGGACGACACCGGCGTTCTGCTGAACGACGAAATGGACGATTTCACCAGCAAGCCGGGCGTGCCGAACATGTTCGGACTGGTGCAAGGCACCGCCAATGCCATCGCGCCGGGCAAGCGCCCGCTGTCGTCGATGGCGCCAACCGTCGTACTGCACGATGGACGCGTGTTCCTGGTGCTCGGCTCGCCAGGCGGATCGCGCATCATCACCATCACGCTGGAAACCGCACTCAACATGCTGGACTACGGCATGCCACCGCAGCAGGCAGTGGACGCACCGCGGCTGCATTTCCAAGGGCTGCCCGACGAGATTTTCGCGGAACGCTTCGCGCTGTCGCCGGATACCGAGGCGCTGCTGCACACGATGGGCTACCGCATCAAGGTTCAACATGATTGGGGTGCGGCCGAGCTCATCGCGGTGGGCCCTCCTGCCGGCAAAAGCGACAGTGCCGGATCGACCACCGCGGATGAAGCCCTGTCCGAAAGCATGCGTCCCGGTCTGCTGTACGGCGCGAACGACTCGCGCCGACCGGCCGGCGCGGCCATCGGATACTGACGCTTCGGCGTTGACGCCGAGCGCCATCGTGGCAAATGATGCCGACGCTCGCATTTCGTAGGAGAACAGGCCATGCCACTGGAATCGATCGAGACAGATGACGTCGCGTTGGTGGATGTGCGCTGGCAGGCGCGCGTGGACCTGGCCGCCGCGCACCGTCTGTGCGTGAAGGAAGGGTTCCACGAGGGCATCTTCAACCACCTGACCCTGCGGGTGCCCGGCAGCAGCGACCGCTATTACCAGATTCCCTTCGGCCTGCACTGGTCGGAAGTCACTGCAAGCTGCTTCATGGAAGTCGGCTACGACGGCATCCTGCGCGCCGGCCAGGGCGAGATAGAACAATCCTGCTACTGCATTCACGCGCCGTTGCACCGCGACGTGCCGAGCGCCGCAGCGGTGTTCCATACGCATATGCCGCACGCCAGCGCTCTGACACGGCTGGAGGATCAGCGCGTGCTGCCGATCGGCCAGACCGAACTCGGCACGATCATGGAAATTGCGTACGACGAGGAATACGCCGGTCCCGCTTTCGATCCAGCGGAAGGCGCGCGGCTGGCGCGCCTGGTCGGCGACAAGGGCGTGCTGATGATGGCCAACCACGGCGCGGCGACGATGGGACGCAGCGTCGCCGAGGCCTATGACCGGCTGTACTATCTCGAGCGCACGGCGCAGGTGCAGCTTTACGCGATGTGGACTGGACGGCCGCTGCGTCATCTGCCGCAAAAAGTGGTGGATGCGACTGTCAGCGCCTACAGGACGCAGCAGCCGGACTATGGCGGCCGGCCCGCCTGCGAATGGCATTTCGACGCGATAAAGCGGCTGCTGGATAAGAAGGAGCCGGATTACAAGGAGTAATTGCGGCAAGCTCGGTCCCCCCTCCCCTTGAGGGTGGGGGTTTGGGGGAGGGGTCGAGGCGCAAAACATCGACCCCTCCCCCTAACCCCCTCCCTCAAGGGGAGG
>DASXFW010000358.1:0-15597 GCA_036489395.1 Acetobacteraceae bacterium
CACATGCCGCGGTCGCGTGCCCCCTCCCGCCCATCCAGCGAAACAAACGGATTGCAAAGGCTACGCCTTTGCCGGAGGTCCAGGAGGCAGAGCCTCCTGGCGGGTTTCAGGGCGGAGCCCTGACCTTGCCTCCGTTCACCCGATTGCCTGGGATTGAACGCCCGCCGGCTTCGTGTCACCAACGCGGCCATGCAGAGCCGCCCCCTCGCGAACGTTCTGGTCGTTTCTTTGGAGCAAGCGGTGGCGGCGCCGTATTGCAGTTCACGACTGGCGGATGCAGGCGCGCGCGTCATCAAGATCGAGCGTCCGGAAGGCGATTTCGCCCGTGGCTACGACAAGGCGGCAAACGGCCTGTCCAGCTATTTCGTCTGGCTGAATCGCGGCAAGCAAAGCCTCGTCGCCGACATCAAGGCCGCGGCCGACGCGGCGCTGCTGCACGGCATTTTGGCGAAGGCCGACGTGTTCATCCAGAATCTGGCGCCGGGTGCGGCGGCGCGTTCCGGTTTCGGGTCGGAGGCATTGCGCGAACGCTATCCGCGCCTGATCACGGTGGATATTTCCGGTTACGGCGACACCGGCGAATACGCGACGATGAAGGCGTATGATCTGTTAGTGCAGGCGGAATCCGGGCTGGCGATGATTACCGGGCATCCGGCGGGGCCAGGCCGCGTCGGCGTCTCGGCCTGCGACATCGCCTGCGGCATGGCGGCGCATGCCGGCGTGCTGGAGGCGCTGATCGAGCGCGGCGCCACCGGCCGCGGCAAGGGCCTCAAGGTGTCGTTGTTCGACGGCATGGCGGACTGGATGAACGTGCCGCTGTTGTTCTACGAGGGCACCGGCAAGGCGCCGGAACGGCTCGGCCTGGCGCATCCGTCGATCTGTCCGTACGGCGCATTCCCCACCGCCGATGGCGCGCTGGTGCTGATTGCCATCCAGAACGAGCGCGAATGGCTGGAGTTCTGTGCGAAGTTCATGGACGAACCGGACCTGCCGCAGCGCGACGGCTTCCAGACCAACGTGGTGCGCGTGGCGAACCGCCCGACAGTGGATGGGCATATCGGCGCGATGTTTGCCACGCTGACGCGCGCGCAGGCCGCGGCGAAGCTGCGCGCGGCGAACACCGCGTACGGGTTCGTCAACGACGTGGCGGCGTTCTCGCATCATCCGGCGCTGCGGCGCGCGGTGGTGGAAACGCCGAATGGGCCGGTGTCGATCGCCGCACCGCCGGTGCTGGGCAGCGACGGTGCGCGCGCACTCGGGCCGGTGCCGGCGGTCGGCGAGCACTCCGCGGCGATCCGTGCGGAATTCGGATGAAGGGTGATCATGTTTGTGCGGACCCGCCCTGGATGAAACGGCGTCGGCCTGACGCAGGTTCCCCCCTCCCCTTGAGGGAGGGGTTGGGGGAGGGGTGCCTGCATCCCCCAACGCCGGAGCGTGTACGCACCCCTCCCCCTGGCCCCCTCCCTCAAGGGGAGGGGGGAACCTACGTCAGGCCGACGCCATTTCATCCAGTCGCGGGTCGGCCACCGGCCGGTGGCAACTTGCATTGACAGCCAGAGAGAGAGCGGTCGCCATGGCCCACGCGCTGATTGACACATTCCGTGCCGCACGCGTCGTGCCTGTGGTGCGCACGCACAGCGCGCGGCACGCGGCGACGGCGGTGCAGTGGCTGCGCGACGCGGGGCTGCGCATTTTCGAAATCACCATGACCATTCCCGACGCACCCTCGCTGATCCGCGAGCTTGCCGCCGACCCGGCGTTGCTTGTGGGTGCCGGCACGGTGCCGGATGCCGCCACCGCGGACGCATGCCTGCGCGCCGGAGCGCGGTTCATCGTCGCACCTTGGGTGGATGCAACGCTTTCCGGGCCATGCCGCGACGCGGGTGCCGCGCTGATGCTGGGCGCGATCACGCCGAGCGAAGTACGTGCCGCGCTGGCCGCCGGTGCCGACGTGGTGAAGGTGTTTCCGGCATCATCCGTCGGCGGGCCGGCACATATCCGCGCGCTGCGCAGCGTGCTGCCGGACGTGGCGTTCTGTCCGACCGGCGGGGTGGAGCCGGGCAATCTCGCGGCCTATCTCGCGGCCGGCGCGGCGTTCGTTGGCATGGGCGGCGCGCTGGTGGATGAAAAGCGCATCGCGGCGGGTGACCGCGCGGCGATCGAGGCCGCGGCGCGGCAGGTCCTTGCGTAATGCCGGACCTGCTGTGCATGGGCGAGCCGATGCTGGAGTTCAACCAGCTTCCGCCAGGCCCGGATGGCACGGTGCATTATCTGGAAGGGCACGGCGGCGACACCTCGAACGCGGCGGTTGCGGCGGCACGACAGGGTGCCTCGGTCGGCTACATAACCGCGATCGGCAGGGATGCGCCGGGCGACAGCTTCATGGCGCTGTGGGCGCGGGAGAACGTCGATACGTCCACGGTGCTGCGCACGGACCGGGCGCAGACCGGCGTGTACTTTGTGACGCACGACGCGCAGGGCCATCATTTCCTGCATTATCGCAAGGGTTCGCCGGCGGCGCTGTATGGGCCGGCCGATCTGCCGGAAACGGCGCTGGCGGCGGCGAAGATCTTCTATGTGTCGGGCATCAGCCAGGGCATTTCGACATCCGCGGCCGATGCGGTGTTTCGTGCCATCGAGATCGTGCGGCAGCACGGCGGGAAAGTTGCGTACGATACCAATTACCGGCCACGCCTGTGGCCGCCGGGTCGCGCCGCGGCGGTGATGCATGCCGCGATGACCGGAGCCGATTTTGCGTTTCCCGGACTGGAAGACGCGCTGGTGCTGACCGGGCTGAGCGAGCCCGGTGCCATTCTCGATTTCTATCTGCGCCTGGACATCAAGGTGGTGGTGCTGAAGATGGGTGAATCGGGCGCGTATCTCGCCGATGCACAGCGCCGCATCATGATCCCGCCGCATCATGTGGATGCGGTGGATGCGACCGGTGCCGGCGACACGTTCTGCGGCGCGTTCCTGGCACGCATTCTGGCGGGCGATTCGCCAGAACATGCGGCACGTTATGCTGGCGTGGCCGCGGCGTTGAAGTGCACCGGGTATGGCGCCGTTGCGCCGATTCCGACTGCCGCTGCCGTGCGTGCGGTGCTCGCCGCCTGACGTGCGTCACAGCGAATGTGAAGGCAACCACTGCCGGAAGCAGCCGTTGAGTCGATAGACGGGGCAAACGCCACGTCGGCTTTTTGCGCTTTGCAGGCAAGGTCGTTGCGGATGACAGAACACCGGCGTAGCGGCGATGGCGATCGTCCGGCGAAGAACACCGATGCCGGTGTTCCGAATGATCGCGGTACGGTGGAGCGCCGAATTGGCACGGCGCACGACCGTCTGCCCGGACAGCGGAATGCGTTGCGGAAAGGCACGCTCGGCGGCGCTCCGACGATGCCGCAGGGCGACGAAAATCGCGATCCGCCGCCGAACGCACCGACGCCACCGCCTTAGAGCGGGACGAACGCACAAGTGCGCACCGCACTTGCCCAAGCTCTTTGTTTGATCGCGTGATCCGGCCTCCGGTCGTCACGCTGTGAAGCCTGATGGAAACTCGGAGGTTGATCTCGCATGGTTGACAATACATCCACTGCGGAGCGCGGCCCATCGGTCGGCGACGCCCCATCGGTCGGCGACGCCCTTGTGGTGCGCGGCCGGTTCGCCAGCGCGGACCGGATGCAGGAGGCAATCGAACGCCTGTTGGTGTCCGGCTTCGATCGCGCCGATCTCAGCGTGCCGAACTCGCCGTCGCCGTCAGCGACTATTGCGCCCGACAGTGGCGCTCGGCCGGCCGACACCGAGGAAGACGCGCGCCAGGTCCGCACGCTGCACACCAGCGGTGCCGCGGCGGCTGCGGCTTTGGCGGCGGCCGGCATCACGATCGGCACGGGCGGGGCCGCGGCGCCGGCCGTGGCGGCGGCGGTGCTGGCGGGCACGGCGGCCGGTGGCGCGACCTTTGCGGTCAGCAGTGCGGCGAACGATTCGGAGCAGGAGCACCGCGACGTCGATGCGGCGCACGGCGTGTTGTTCCTGTCGGTCCGTGTGCCGGTTGCGGGCAAGCGGTCGAAGGCGGAGTCCGTGCTGCGCACCGCCGGCGCGACGGGCATTGAGGTGGTGCGTCATGCCAGCGCGTAAGGCACTGTTGACGAATAATCGAATCGGTTGAGCGAGGCACCGGCCTTTGCCCCGTCATGCCGACCTTCGTCGGCATGACGACATTATGCGACCGTACGTCAATTGCAGCGATTATTCGTCAACAGTGCCTAAGTCATCCGAGAGCGCGGCCGAGCAGCGGCACGACGCGGCGGTCGAGGGGAGCTTCCCAGCGAGCGATCCGCCGGCGAATTCCGGGATCGTCGGGCCGAAGCGCAGCCACGCACAGCCGCGGCGCGGACCGCCACACGGGCGCGACGATGAGTCGCGGCCGAAAGGCACGCCGACCGACGAGCGGCATGCGATGGAAACGGCGCATGTGTGGGAGGTCGAGGTAACGGCAGCCCCCTGTCATTGCGAGGCCGCCTGGCCGAAGCAATCCCGTTCGTGACGAGCCGCCGGCAGCTCGTCACGACCGGGATTGCTTCGGCCAGGCGGCCTCGCAATGACAGGGGGCGCCAGTTTCTTGTCAGGCGGATTGGCCGAAGCAATGACGGCGGAATGCTACTCCGCCAGTTCCGCGGTCTCCGTCCGCGTCCATTCGTTGACCAGTGCAAACCCGATCGCCAGCAGCACCGGCCCGAGGAAAATCCCCAGCAGCCCGAACGCCAGCGCGCCGCCAAGCACTCCCAGCACCGTCAGCAGGAACGGAAGCTGCGCGCCGCGCGCGATGAACCACGGCCGGATCACCTGGTCGGCGCCGGACACCGCCACCAAGCCATAGGTCGCCAGGAAAACGCCGTGCCACAAAAAGCCGGTGCCCATCAGCCAGATCGCGGCAGGAATCCACACCAGCGGCGCGCCGATCGGCAGCACGGCCAGGAATCCGGCCAGAGCACCCAGCAGCACCGGCCGCGGCACGCCGGCGATCCACAGCCCGAACGCGGTCAGAATCCCCTGCACCACCGCAGTGCCCAGCAGCCCGTAAACCACGCCCCGCACCGTCGCGCCGGTAATCACGATCAGCCGATCCGCTTGCGCACCGAAAATGCGGTGCAGCATCAGGCGCAGCCGCGCGGCGATCGGCTCGCCATGGCGGTAGAAGAAGAACGCGACGAACAACGCGAGCACGAACAGCAGCACGCCCTGGCCGATGCCAAGCAGCACGCTGACCCCGCCTTCCAGCAACAACGCGAAATACGGCTTCAGCGCATCGACCAGCGTGCCGATGTCGGCCGCCCAGCGGTTCCACAGGCCGCCGAACGACGGTCCCAACAGCGGAATGCGGAACAACCAGTCGGGTGCACTGGGCAGGCCGGGGCGCAGCGCGATCTCGATGGCCGTGTGCAGATGCGCGACGTCCGAGGCACTGCCTGGCGCGAGCAACGCCAACGGCAGCAGCAACACCAGCGCGGTGAGCAGTACCATCACACCGGCCGCGGCGCCGCGGCTCAGGCGCAGGCGGTGGTGCAGCCACTCCGCCACTGGCCAGGTGCTGAACACCAGGATGGCCGCCCACAGCAGCGCTGACAGGAACGGCAGCACCACCAGCGCGCAGCCGATCGCGATGCCGCCGACCAGCAGCCACATCAGCAGGTGTTCTGCCCGCATCCCCGCTCCCCCGGGCCGGCATGACCCCGCTGGCCATGACCCCGCTGGCCCTTGGCCATTGCCCACGCGGCTTCTACTCTCCGCCGATGCCTGAGGGGAGGGCCGGCCATGCCGCGTCTCGCTGCCAACCTGTCGATGATGTTCAACGAACTGCCGTTCCTCGACCGTTTCGCCGCCGCGGCGAAATGCGGCTTCAAGGGCGTCGAGTTCCTGTTCCCCTACGAACACCCCGCCGCGGACATCCGCAAACGCCTGGTCGATGCGGGCCTCACCCAGGCGTTGTTCAACATGCCGCCCGGCGACTGGGCCAAGGGCGAGCGCGGCATGGCCAGCCTGCCCGGCCGTCAGGCCGAATTCCGCGACGGCGTGAAGCAGGCGCTGGACTATGCCGGCGCGCTGGACTGCAAGCTGGTGCACTGCATGGCCGGCATCGTGCCGTCCGGCGTGTCCCAGGTGACGGCGGCCAGCGTGTATGCCGCGAACCTCGCCTGGGCGGCAGAGCATGCGATCGCCGCCGGCGTGAAGCTGGTGATCGAGCCGATCAATCATCGCGACATGCCCGGCTATTTCCTCAACACGCAGGCGCAGGGCGCGGCGGTGGTGGAGGCGATCGGCCGCGATCGGCTCGGGCTGCAGTTTGACGTGTATCATGTGCAGACGACCGAGGGCGACATCACCAAGCGCATGGAACTCCACATGCCGGTGATCGCGCACATGCAGATTGCCGACGTGCCCGCTCGGAACGAACCAGGAACAGGGGAGATCGGCTGGGCGTTCGTATTCCGCCGGATGGACGAGCTGGGCTATCGCGGCTGGGTGGGCTGCGAGTACCGGCCTGCGGGGGAAACCGTCGCGGGTCTGAGCTGGCGCGAGAAGTTCGGAATTTGATTGCCGCCGTCATGGCCGGGCTTGACCCGGCCATCTACGCACGGAACAGGACGCGGCTTGGATGGATACGGATCCGCACAATCGTGCGTAGATGGCCGGGTCAAGCCCGGCCATGACGGGTAAGAGGAGACATAGCATGAAGATCGGATTCATCGGCCTGGGCATCATGGGGCGCCCGATGGCGCTGAACCTGAAGCAGGCGGGGCACGACCTGATCGTGCCTGAGCGGAAAAGCCTGACAGATGAAATCCGCTCCGCTGCCCAGGTGGTGCCTGACGCGAAGGCCGTCGCCAGCCAGTCCGAAGTCGTCATCCTCATGGTGCCCGACACCCCCGACGTGGAAGCCGTCTTGTTCGGCCCCGCCGGCGCCGCCGAGGGGCTGAACAAGGGCACGCTGGTCATCGACATGTCCTCGATCAGCCCGATCGCCACGAAGGATTACGCGCATCGCGTGAATGAGAAGGGTTGCGACTACCTGGACGCGCCGGTCTCCGGCGGCGAGGTGGGTGCCAGGCAGGCGACCCTGACCATCATGGTCGGCGGCCCCGACGCCGCCTTCGCCCGCGCCAAGCCCTTGTTCGACGTGATGGGCAAGAACATCACCCATGTCGGCTCGAACAACGGCGACGGCCAGACCTGCAAGGTTGCCAACCAGATCATCGTCGCCCTGAACATCCAGGCGGTGTCCGAGGCGCTGGTGTTCGCCGCCAAGGCCGGTGCCGACCCTGCCAAGGTGCGCCAGGCGCTGATGGGCGGATTCGCATCCTCGCGCATCCTGGAGGTGCATGCGGAACGGATGCTGAACGGCACGTTCAATCCCGGATTCCGCATCCGGCTGCACCAGAAGGACCTTAACCTGGCACTGTCCGCCGCGAAGGAACTCAACCTATCGTTGCCAAACACCGCGATAGCACAACAGATGTTTTCATCCTGTGCTGCGCATGACGGTGCGGATCTGGATCATTCAGCGCTGATTCTGGCGATAGAGGGTTTGGCAGGTTTCTCTATTCGCCGCGAGAAATGATCCGCACCCGTCGCGCGAGAACGAGTCGCATCCGGCTGAACAGGGGTTGAATTTCCGGACGGATTCGATTTAAGCTGCCGCAGTTACCCCGATTCTGAGACTCCTTTCGGGGTACGCACGGTTGTCCTCATGCCGGGCACCGGGTTGGGGAGGCGGCTGATGTCAATGCGGTTCACCGAGATCGGCCAGCAACTCCGGGCCTATCGCCTGGAGTCGGGCCTGCGCGCGGAGGAGATCGCCGCCCGGTTGGGCGTGTCCCGCGCCGCGCTCTACCGGTACGAAAAAGGCGAGGTCATCAAGCTCGACACCATCAAGCGGCTGGCCGAGCTGCTGAAGATCTCCCCGCTGTCGCTGCTGGGAATCGGCGTCGAGTACTACAACCGGCCGATCGGGTATTTCGAGCGGGTCCGCCAGATCGAGGAAACCGCCGATCAGATCCTCCAGCTCTTCGGCCCGGTCTGCTACCTGACCACGTCCGATGCCTACGACGCCGCACTGGCCGAATCGTTCGAGGAAGCCGCCGACCAGGCCGGGACCGAGCGCGCCGCGATGCGCAGCATGGCGGAACAAGTCCTCGGCATCCTGGCCGCGCGCAAGCGAATGTACTCGATGCGCCGGCCGGGCATCATCGCCATGGTCTCCATCGCCTCGGTGCAGCGCCTCCTGGAAACCGGCATCGCCGGCAGCCTGGCGGTCTCCGACCGCATCCGCCGCATCTGCCGCGACGTAGCCGTCACTGAGGTCGAGAACATGGCCACACTGATGGAAACCGAGCCGATGGGCCTGCAATTCGGCCTGCTGACCGGCGCGGAGCCAAGTTCGGCCTTCAAGATCCTGCGGGCGCGCGATCGCGTCAGCCTCGCGATCAACCCGTTCCGGCCCGACACGCATCCCAGTGCCCACACCGGCGTCGCGATGATCACCGGCGCCGATGAGGCGGTGGCCGCGCACCAGCGCGTCGCCGAGGCAAGCTGGCGCGAGGCGATCAAAGGTCCCACCGGCGCCACAAGACTGCGGCAGTTGATCTCGACCGGCGTCCACGCGGTTTGATAAAAGCCGATTCTAGTCTCGGGCGAAACTGATTGTTTGCGTAGTTCCGGCCGCACGTTAAGATTTGCGTCAGAAACCACTGCTGGCCCGGTTCATGTCCGCATTCGCGTCCGATTTCGCTGTCAGTCCACGCCTCGTCGCCGTTCCACGCAAACGTCCCAGCGTGGCATTGCTGCAACGTGTGCCCATGTTCGCACGGCTGAATGACGCCACGCTGCACCGGCTTTGCGCCATCGCGGAGATAACGGATGCACCGGACGGCGCCGTGCTGTGCCGCGAGGGCGATCAGGCCGATTCGCTGCAGCTTCTGATCGAGGGCCAGGTAACGCTGCGAGCCGGCGCGGCGGACGGACGCAGCGCCGTGGTGGAGGTCGTGCGTCCGGTCCGGCATCTCGTGCTCGCCTCCGTGCTGGCGCGGCTGCCATACGCGATCACTGCCACGGCGATTTCCGTATGCTCGCTGGTGACGATCGGCGCCACGCCGCTGCTTGCACTGCTGCACGACGACTCCGACCTCGCGAATGTGCTGATGCTCGCTCAGGCTTTGGATTTCCGCGCAATGGTGCGCGAAGTCTGCGACCTGAAGCTGCGCACGGCAGCCGAGCGGCTCGGCTGTTATCTGCTCGAATTGTCGCAGGACCAGGCCGGGCGTCACTCCACCCATCTGCGTCTGCCGATCGGCAAGCAGCTTCTTGCCGCCCGAATCGGCTGCCGCCACGAAAACCTGTCGCGCGCCTTCGCCAGCCTGCGCGAGATGGGCGTGGAGACGCATGGCAAGCGGGTCATCCTGCACGACATTCCGCGTCTGCGGCAGTTCGCGTTCCCGGATTACACGACTGAACCAAAGCCGGCGTGAGGCTTTCCATGGCGAATCGGCAGCCTGGCGCCCCCAGGGCAGACGGCAGCGCAATTGCGCCTGCGCGCGGACGGCGCTCCTTCCTGCCCTTGTCACGGCCGGCCATGCCGCGCGGGGAATGGCTCCGGCATCTGCGTCCGCTGATCTACCTCGCGTGTGGCGTCGCGTTCCTGCTGGACCTGATGGACAGCGACACGCTGGCCTTCGGCGTGTTCTACATTCCGCTCGTCTGTACTGCCGTCCTCAGCGGGAATCGCCGCAGCGTCTGGTGGCTGGCCGGGCTCAGCATCCTGCTGGTCGCCGTCGGGGCGTTCATTCCCACCGTCAACCCGGACCATTACGACCTGATCGGCAACCGGGCGCTGTCGGCGGCGGCCATCCTGGCGACCGCGGCGCTGGTCAGCCACACGTGGCGCATCCGCGAATGCCTGACCGAGCAAACCCGGCGGGCCGAGGCCGCGGAAAAGCTGAAGACCGAGATCTTCACCAACCTGGGCTACGATCTGCGCCAGCCGCTGCACGCGATCATCGGCCTGACCCAGCTCATGGCCGTCGATTGCCGCCCGAACCAGCGCGAGCCGCTCGGCCACGTGCAGCTTGCCAGCCGGCGGTTGCTCTCGACCATCAACAACCTGGTGGACCTGACGAAGTTCGAGGAGCGGTCGCCACGCTCGGAACCCGTGGACATCAATGCATTGCTGCAAGGCGCCATTGACGAGGTGCGGCACCGTGCCCACGACGGCCAGGTGGCAGTGGTGACGGATATCCCGAGCGACCTGCGGCCGCTGACCAGCGACGCCTGGGCGGCGCGCCGCATCGTCGAGAACATCCTCGACAACGCCGTGAAGTTCACCCCACCGGGCGGATCGGTGAAGGTATCGGCCGCCCCGACGAGCGGCGCGGTTTCGGTAATCGTGACGGATACCGGGGAAGGCATGCCCGAGGACGTTCTGTCGTCGATCGGTCAGCCGCTCTTTCAGACCGACCCGGCCATCGATCGGCGGTTCGAAGGGGTCGGCACCGGTCTGGCGCTGAGCCGACAGCTTGCGGACGCGATCGGGGCGGAGCTGCAATTCGAGAGCACGCCGGGCTTCGGCACCAGCGCGACGGTACGCTTCCCAATTGACGACAATGGCCGATCAGGCCAGGGCGCCGGCGCGTGACCGCCGGCGGCGTGACAGGTTTCGTGTGATGCCCGCCGCGGGCCGGCCGTCCGCGGATTTAACGAAAGCCGTGGGTGGCCCGCCGGAGCCTGTCCTCGGGCGCGCCTTTGGCGCGACCCGTGGGCCGGCCATCACAAAGGCCGGCCCATCGGGCCGCTGATATCATACCAGGTGACGCAATGCCCGACTCTTCGGCCGCGCCCCACCGTCATGCCGACCACCGGACGCTTGATCCGGTGGTCGGCATGACTGTTCGCAACCCGGCGCATATGTCGATCTTTGCCCCACCCGGGATCACTCCGCCGCGGTTTCGACGTTCGCCACAACAGGCGCGACACGGGCCGCACAGAACTTGAACTCCGGGATCATGCCGTACGGATCGAGCGCCGGGTTCGTCAGCAGGTTGATCGCGGCCTCGGCGTAGCAGAACGGCATGAACACCATGCCCTGCGGTACGTCGCGATCGGACCGGACCTTCGTCTCCACCGCACCGCGCCGCGTCTCGATCCGGATGAAATCGCCGGGATTGAGGTTCGCGCGCCACAGATCGCGCGGCGACATGAACGCCACCGCCTCCGGCTCGATCGCATCCAGCACGCCGGCCCGCCGCGTCATCGAGCCGGTGTGCCAGTGCTCCAGCACGCGGCCGGTTGACAGCACCATCGGGTAATCGTTGTCCGGCACTTCATCGGGCGGCAGCACATTGGCGGGCACGATCTTCGCGCGCCCGCTGTCGGTGGGGAAACCGGAATAGAAGATGATCTCGTTGCCCGGCTTGTCCGGCGCATCGACCGGATAGGTCACGGCGCCCTCGCGCTCCAGCCGCTCCCACGTGATGTTCGCGAACGATGGCATGACCTGCGCCATCTCGCGGAACACGTCGCTGGGCCCGCTGTAGTTCCATTCCAGGCCGAGGCGATGCGCAATCTCCTGGATGATCCACCAGTCCTGCCGTGCATCGCCCGGCGGCTTGATCACCGGCCGCGCAAGCTGCACGCGGCGATCGGTGTTGGTGAATGTCCCGGTCTTTTCCGCGAAGGCCGACGCCGGCAGGATCACGTCGGCATGGAACGCCGTTTCGGTCAGGAACAAGTCCTGCACGACAAGGTGATCCAGCGACGCGAGCGCCTCGCGCGCATGGTTCAGATCGGGGTCCGACATCGCCGGGTTCTCGCCCTCGACAAACATGCCCTTGATCTGCCCGGCGTGTACCGCGTTCATGATCTCGACCACCGTCAGGCCTTTGACCGGATCGAGGCTGGCGTTCCAGAAGCTTTCGAACTTCTCCCGAATCTCCTGTTTCGCCACCGACTGGTAGTCGGGATATACCATCGGGATCAGCCCGGCGTCCGACGCACCCTGCACGTTGTTCTGCCCGCGCAGCGGATGCAGCCCGGTGCCGGGGCGGCCGATCTGGCCGGTGACCAGCGCCAGCGCGATCAGGCAGCGCGCATTGTCCGTGCCGTGCACGTGCTGGCTGATCCCCATGCCCCAGAAGATGATCGACGCGCGCGACCGTGCGTACATCCGAGCGACTTCGCGCAGCGTCTGCGCCGGAATGCCGCACACCGCCTCCATCTTCTCCGGCGGGAAATCCTTGATGCGCTCGCGCAGCTCTTCGTAACCCTCGGTATAGCCGGCGATGTATTGTTCGTCGGTCAGGCCTTCCTCGATGATGGTGTGCAGCAGCGCGTTCAGCAGCGCCACGTCGCTGCCGGGCTTGAACGCCAGATGGTGCAGCGCATGCCGCGACAGCCCCTGATGCCGTGGGTCGATCACGATCAGCTTCGCGCCGCGCTGCTGCACCGCGTTCTTGAAGAAGGTGGCGGCGACCGGATGGTTCACCGTCGGGTTGGCGCCGATCACGATGATCACTTCCGCATCCATCGCGGCGGCAAACGGCGCGGTCACCGCACCGGAGTTCAATCCCTCCATCAACGCCGCCACGGACGAGGCGTGGCAAAGCCGCGTGCAGTGATCGACGTTGTTCGAACCGAAGCCGGTGCGCACCAGCTTCTGGAACAAATAGGCTTCCTCGTTGGAACCTTTGGCGGAACCGAAGCCCGCCAGCGCCTTGGGGCCGTGCGTGTCGCGGATGCGCGCCAGCCCGGCGCCGGCAAGATCGAGCGCTTCCTCCCAGCTCGCCTCGCGGAAATGCGTCCACGGATTGGCCGGATCGACTTGCTCCTGCGCGTGCTTCGGCGTGTTGGGCAGCCGCACCAGCGGGCGCGTCAGGCGATGCGGGTGATGAATATAATCGAAACCGAAGCGGCCTTTCACGCACAGCCGATTATGGTTCGCCGGACCGTCGCGGCCGGTGGCGTACACCACCTTCTCGTCCTTCACTTCGTAGGTCACCTGGCAGCCGACGCCGCAATACGGGCACAGGCTGTCCACCTTGCGATCCGGCCACGTCACGCGCGTCTCGCTGGCATCGAGATACGCCGCAGGCATCAGCGCACCGGTCGGGCACGCCTGCACGCATTCGCCGCACGCGACGCAGGTGGAATCACCCATCGGATCGTCGAAATCGAACACGATCTTCGCGCCGGCGTTGCGATACGCCATGCCGATCACGTCGTTCACCTGCACTTCGCGGCAGGCACGGACGCAGAGATTGCACTGGATGCAGGCGTCGAGATTGACCCGCATCGCCGGATGGCTCGGATCGTGCGTCCATCGCCGCGTGGATGGAAAGCGGCTCTCGGTGACGCCGATCGTCTCGGCCCAGCCCCAGAACGCCGAGGTGGGATCGTGCGACGTGGCGCGCTCCGGCTGGTCCGCGACCAGCAGTTCCATCACCAGGGCGCGCGACTTCACCGCGCGTTCCGTTTGCGTGCGCACCTTCATGCCCACCGCGGGCGTGCGCTTGCAGGACGCTGCCAGCACGCGCTCGCCTTCGATCTCCACCATGCAGGCGCGGCAGTTGCCGTCCGGGCGATAGCCGGGCTGCGGCCGGTGGCACAGATGCGGAATGGTGGTGCCGAAGCGGCGCGCGACTTCCCACAGCGTCTCGCCCGGCAGCGCTTCCACCTGGACGCCGTCGAGTTCGAAGACCACGCGTGGCATCGCGTTCGCCGCGCCGCCGCGTTGCTCCACCGATGTGCTCATTCCGCGGCCTCCTTGGGCGCCAGGGCTTCCGGGAAATAACGGATGATACAGTTCAGCGGATTGGACGCCGCCTGGCCGAGGCCGCAGATCGACGCATCGCGCATCACCTGCGACAGCTCATCCAGCAATCCCGTGTCCCAGTTGCCTTGTTCCATCAGCATGCGTGCCTTTTGCGTGCCGGCCCGGCATGGCGTGCACTGGCCGCAGCTCTCGTCCTCGAAAAACCGCATCAGGTTCAGCGCCACGCCCTTGATGTCGTCGTGGTCGGAGAACACCACGACCGCGGCGGACCCGATGAAGCAGCCGTACTTCTCCAGCGTGCCGAAATCGAGCGGGATATCGGCCATCGATGCGGGCAGGATGCCGCCCGACGCGCCGCCGGGCAGATAGGCCGCCAGCGCGTGGCCTTCCGTCATGCCGCCGCAATATTCATCGACCAGCTCGCGCAGCGTGATGCCGGCCGGCGCCAGCTTAACCCCCGGCTGCTTCACCCGGCCCGATACAGAGAAACTCCGCAGCCCCGTCCGGCCGTTGCGGCCGAAGCTCTTCCACCACGCGACGCCTTTCTCCAGCAGGTCGCGCACCCAATACAGCGTCTCGATGTTGTTGATCAGCGTGGGCTGGCCGAACAAGCCGACCTGGAACGGATACGGCGGCTTGTGCCGCGGCAGGCCGCGCTTGCCTTCGATGCTTTCCAGCATCGAGGATTCCTCGCCGCAGATATACGCACCCGCGCCGCGGCGCAGATGCACAATGGGTCCGCCCGGCGGCAGCCTGGGGAGTTCGCGTGCCAGCAGTGCGCGTGCGACCGGGTATTCGTCGCGGATATAGACGTAGATCTCCTGCGCATCGACGATATGCGCGGCGATCAGCATGCCTTCCAGGAACCGGTGCGGATCGGTGTTCAGATAGTGCCGATCCTTGAACGTGCCCGGCTCGCCCTCGTCGCCGTTGACCGCCATCAGCCGCGGTCCGGGTTCTCCCAGCACCGAGCGCCACTTGCGCCCGGTGGGGAACCCGGCGCCGCCGAGGCCGCGCAGCCCGCTGTCATCCAGCGTGGACAGCACGGTGTCCGCACTGATTTCGCCGGCCCGGATCCTGCCGAGCAACTGATAGCCGCCGCCGGCGACATAGGCGTCGTAATCGATCGAATCGGCGGGCATGTGCGGATGCGAATCGTCGTGCGCCACCGCCTCGGCCACCGCGGCGCGATCGGCACGGTGGATGAAATGGTGCCCGACTTCGACCACCGGCGCCTGGTCGCACAGCCCGACGCACGGCGCGCGCACCACACGCGCGATCGCGCCGGGGCCGAGCGTTGCCGGCAGCGTCTTCAGTTCCTGGAGCAATCGCTCGGCACCGAACATCGCGCAGGTCACGCTGTCGCAGACGCGGATCACCAGCGGCGCCAGCAGTTGCTCGTCCTCCTTCACGATGTCGAAATGGGCGTAGAAGGTTGCGGTTTCGAACACCTCGGCAAACGCCAGCCGCATTTCATCGGCGAGCGCCGCCAGATGCTGCGCCGAGATCTGATGGTAGGCGTCCTGGATCAGATGCAGATACTCGATCAGGCAATCGCGCGCGCGCGGCCGATCGCCCAGCAAGGCGGCGATCTCGTCCCTCGCCTGGATGCCGACCGCGCGCCCCTTCGGCGTGGACCTGGCGCGCCGCCGGCCTGCGCCGGGATGCTCGAAGCGAATTACGTCGCCGCCGTGGGTATCAGCCATGCAGGGCCCATCCGTGTTGCCGCGCGATCAGAACTAACTCCCCCTCCCCTTGAGGGAGGGGGTTGGGGGGAGGGG
>DASXFW010000359.1:0-16479 GCA_036489395.1 Acetobacteraceae bacterium
CAAGCCGCCGCTTGTCACGAACGGGATTGCTTCGGCCAAGCGGCCTCGCAATGACAGGGGGGGCAGTTTCTTGTTAGGTGCAAAGCGACGAAGCAACCTCGTTCGCGATGAGCCGCCGCTTGTCACGAACGAGATTGCTTCGTCGCTTCGCTTCTCGCAATGACGGATGTGTCCTCCATATCTGCCGGCGCTCCGCCTGATCGGACGGTCCAGTCTTCCACTGTCAGCCGGGCGACACGCCGGAATGTCTGGTCGTTTGTTACCAACACCGCGCCTACGGCCTGTGCATGCGCTGCAATCAGCAGATCGAGCGGTCCGAGCGTAGTGCCGCCGTTCTCCGCATCCGCGCGCAGGCTGCCGTAGCGTTCCGCAACGTTGTTGTCCCAGGGCAAAACGTCCACCCTTCGCAGCAGTTCCCGCACCGCTCGCCTTAGGCGAACTGCCTCCGGCCGCTTCGCCAGACCGAACAGGAGTTCGCCTGCTGTGATCGCCGATAGGCAGAGCGATGCCATCGGTGTTGCCACGACGCGTTGGGAGACGGCCGGATGCTGCCGCAGCAGGTGGCTCACCGCGTTCGTGTCGAGCATGTAGCGTGTCATTCGCGCCAGCCGGCGAAGGGGTCGCGGCTTTGGCTGACGTCCTCTCGCTCTGTTCGATCGAGAAATCCGGCGGGAATGTCGGTGGCCTCGAGCGCGGCAAAGAAGTCGTCCCATGTCGCCGGCTTGCGGGAGAGAATGACGTCGCCGGTCTCGGGATCCTTGCGGATGAAGACCTCCTTGGTGTCGAAGCGGTAAGACGCCGGCAGCCGCACCGCCTGGCTGCGGCCGTTGATGAAGATTTTTGCGGTCTGGCTCACGGCTGCCCCACGCGGATGATAGATATCATCGTATATATCGGGTCCAGGCACTGAGCATCAAGATATTCGTCCTACCTCGGGAGTGCCGTAACGGGTTCCGCCATGTTGGTCACCGCGGTGATTGACGCCGATCCCCCTCGCGGGTCAGGTTGGTCCCATGCATGACATCCGTGCCATCCGCGCTGATCCCGCTGCTTTTGACGCCGCGCTGGGGCGGCGGGGCCTGCCGCCCGCATCGCCTCGATTGCTCGAACTGGATGGGCAGCGCCGGCAAATTCTCGGCGCGCTCCAGGGGGCCCAGGCAAGCCGGAACGACACATCACGAATAATCGCCAAGCTGCGACGCGAGGGCACTGACACGGCGATCATGGAGCGGCAAGCGGCCGAATTACGCGGCGAGATCGACATTATGGAACGCCAGGTGGCGGCCATCGAACCGGACATCAACAACCTGCTCGCCAGCCTCCCCAACATCCTGGACCCCGACGTGCCGGACGGTCCCGACGAATCCGCCAACGTCGTGCTGAAACAGGTCGGCGAGCCGCGCGACCTCGGCTTCCAGCCGAAGCAGCATTTCGAGCTCGGCGAGGCGATGGGCCTGATGGATTTCGCCGCCGCCGCGAAGATCTCCGGCGCCCGTTTCGTCGTGCTGCGCGGTGCGCTGGCACGGCTGGAACGCGCGCTCGGCCAGTTCATGATCGACCTGCACACAAGCGAGCATGGCTATACCGAGATGGTCGTGCCGTCGCTGGTGAACGACGCCACCGCTTACGGCACCGACAAGCTGCCGAAATTCGCCGACACCTTGTTCCGGACGACCGATGGCCGCTGGCTGATCCCGACCGCCGAGGTGCCGCTGACCGCGCTGGTCATGGGCGAGATCCTGGCGGAGAAAGCCCTGCCGATGCGCGTCACCGCGCTGACCGACTGCTTCCGCTCGGAGGCCGGCGCGGCGGGACGCGACACCCGCGGCATGTTGCGCCAGCACCAGTTCCGCAAGGTGGAGCTGGTGTCGATCGTGCATCCCGATCGCAGCGCCGCAGAGCAAGAGCGGATGGTGGGATGCGCCGAGCGCCTGCTGACGCTGCTGGAGCTGCCGTTCCGCCGGGTGATGCTGTCGTCGGGCGACACCGGCTTCGGTGCGGCGAAGACGTTCGATCTGGAGGTGTGGCTGCCGGGGCAGCAGGCCTGGCGGGAGATCAGCTCCACGTCGAATTGCCGCGACTTCCAGGCGCGGCGGATGAACGCGCGGTTCCGGTCCGCGGACGGCAAGGGGCTGGCGTATGTGCACACGCTGAACGGGTCGGGCGTGGCGGTGGGGCGGGCGCTGATCGCGGTGATGGAGAACCACCAGCAGGCGGATGGCTCGGTGCTGATCCCGGAAGTGTTGTGGCCTTATATGGGGGGGATCGAACGGATCGGGCCGGCGTAAGCGCTGTCTGTCGTTACGAATACCGATTCGGCCCCCCGTCATTGCGAGGCCGCCTGGCCGAAGCAATCTCCCGCGGGGATTGCTTCGGCCAAGCGGCCTAACAAGAAACAAGATTCCCCCTCCCCTTGAGGGAGGGGGTCAGGGGGAGGGGTGCGTTCATCCACTGACCGCGGATGTACGCACCCCTCCCCCAACCCCTCCCGCAAGGGGAGGGGGGAACCTACGTCAGGCCGCCGACGCGGTTTCATCCAGGGCGGGTCGGCCGAAGGCCGGTGGCCAACTCGCAATGACGGAATGCTACCTCGGTCCGCGGACCGGATCGCAGAATCCCGGCTTGCCACTTCCCAACATCCCGCACCCGCGCCGGATCTCGTCGATGATCAGCGCGCACGGATTGGCTGCGTTGCACGGCGGATGCGTCGCCGGCGACACCATCAGGCACTGATCGACCAGCGTCCGAGCCTTCTGCTGCCCGGCTTCGGCCAGACACGAACCGGGGTCCGCCGCGATGGCCGCGCCGTGCAGCATCGACCACGCGATGACAGCGAACGCTACGACAAATACAGCGCGCGCTCGGCGGTGCGCCGTCGCGTCAGCCCCGCCACCACCTGCAGCACGCCGTTGACGTGCGCCTCGTTCCACATAAGGAACGCATCCGCCGCGGCCGGGTAATCCCCCGCCAGATGATCGCGCAGCACGGTGGAACTGCGGTAATTCGCCGAACCGATATTGAAGCACAGCACCACCATGGCGGAGAACTGATTGTCGGTCGTCGCGGCATCGCCGATCGCCGAATTCACCGCGGCCTCGGTTCCCGCAAGGTCGTTCAGCAGGTCCTGGTCAGCCTGCGCCTCGGTGATCTGCATACCGGGTGTGACGCCGCCCGTGTGGCCGTAGCCGATCGTCCAGATGCCGGCAACGTCCTGGTAGGCATCCAGCCGCAGGCTTTCGAAGCTTTTGAGCAGGGTCAGGCCTTGGGCGTTGATCACGCGCGGCATCGTCCCCTCCCGTTGGATACGGAGACGATATTACCCGCGAGCCGAACGTACCGCCACCAAAACGTCAGGCCGCGAAAAATCAGCCGAGGCCGTCGGCAAGGCTGGCCAGCGCCTTGGGGGCGCGGATGAACAATTCCGACTGGGCGGGAATGTCGATCAGCCCTTCGGTGCGGAAATGGGTCAGCGTGCGGCTGATCGTTTCGATCGTCAGCCCGAGGTAGTCGGCGATGTCGCCGCGGGTCATCGGCAGCGCGAACCTTGTGCGCGCGGGCTGGCAGGGCGCGGCCTGATGGCTCTGCATGACCAGGAACGACGCCAGCCGCTCCCGTGCCGTCTTCCGCCCCAGCAGCAGCATTTGCTCCTGCGCGGCCACCAGCTCGTTGGCGGCGACTTCCAGGAGGCGTTTCTCCATGGCGGGGAAATCGTCCAGCAGCACACGCAGCCTGATGCGCGAGAAACGGCAGAGGCGCACTGGCTCGATCGCCTCGGCGCTGAATGCGAAGGTGTCGGAGACCGCGAGGCCGAGGAAATGCCCGACGCGTGCGAACCCGGTGATCTGCCGCCGACCGTCGGGCAGCAGCTTGAACAGCTTGGCGGTGCCGCGGGTGATGTTGAAGAAGGCGGTGGCGGGCTCGCCTTCCTGGATGAAGGTGGTGCCTGCGGGGATTTCCATCACCATCGCGGCGGCGGCGAGCCGGCTGAGATCTGCTTCGGGAATGGCGTTGCAGACACTGGATGGGCGGGCGTCACAGTGCTCGCACTGATCGCGGGCGGCGCGGCCTTCGTGGATATGTGGACGGGCGAGGGTGATGCTCATGTCGATGTCCAGCCGCTTCTTGCGGCTGATCATGCTTTCTGCCTGGGTGCGAGCCTGCGCAATACGGGAAATCCCTTATGCGGGTGAACGAAGGAAAGGCTGGGGCTCCGCCCCGGACCCCGCCAAGGGCATTGCCCTTGGAACCCTTTGTTTCGCTGGATGGCGGGAAGGGGGTCACGCGACCGCAGGATATGCGTCGCCGGCATGGGCGACGCATATCCCGCGGTCCTGTGGCCCCCTCTCCGCCATCCAGCGAAACAAACGGATTGCAAAGGCTACGCCTTTGCTGGGGGGGCCTGGGGGCAAAGCCCCCAGGCGGGGTTCCGGGGCAGAGCCCCGACCTTCCTTCGCTTCACCCGACCGCACCGTTGACGCCCGCCAAGCCGGCCGCTACACCGCGCCCCCTGCCGCTGTCCCGTCGAGTGCGGAACATCCTGATGCCCAGGTGGCGGAATTGGTAGACGCGCAGGTTTCAGGTACCTGTGGCCGCAAGGTCGTGGAAGTTCGAGTCTTCTCCTGGGCACCAATGAACGGCCACACGCGGCTTGCCGCACCCTCCGATCGCCGCCATCCTGCCGGCATCCCCTTCACCAGGCCGATACATCCATGACCACCACGCAGTTCATGCCGGGCGGCACGATCCATCTACACCGGCACGACCTGCCGGAGGGTTTCGCCCCGGGCCCGGTCGTCGCCGTCGATACCGAGACGATGGGCCTCAACCCGCACCGCGACCGGCTGTGCCTGGTGCAGCTTTCGTCCGGGGACGGGCATGCGCACCTGGTGCAGCTCATTCCGCCGTCGCTCGGCGGGCACGGATTCCACTGTCCGAACCTGAAGCGGCTGATGGCCGATCCCGCGGTGGTGAAGCTGATGCATTTCGCGCGGTTCGACGTGGCGGTGCTGCAGCACAGCCTCGACATCACCGTCGCCCCGGTGCGCTGCACCAAGATCGCCGCGCGGCTGACGCGGACGTTCTCCGACCGGCACGGACTGAAGGACCTGTCCAAGGAACTGCTGGGCATCGACATGTCGAAGCAGCAGCAGACCTCCGACTGGGGCGCCGTGGAGCTGACGCCGGAGCAACTCGCCTACGCCGCGTCCGACGTGCTGCACCTGCACGCGCTGTGGGCGAAGCTGGAGGCGGTGCTGGTACGCGAGAAGCGGCTGGACCTGGCCGAGGCCTGCTTCGGGTTCCTGCCGACCCGAGCACGGCTGGATGTACTGGGCTACGCGGACCCGGACATCTTCGCACATTGATTCCGCACGAGAAACAAGGTCTCCCTCCACAACGGGACGTTGAACTTCCTTCGATTCATCGTTTCCCCCTGTAACCCTTTGACAAGTACCGACGGTTGACCCTCCCCGACGCACAGGCTCATAGAGGTCTGACGCGCCGCAACATCCGTCGGGGAATCCGTCACTCATGTCCGTCGCTGCCGTCACGCCCGCCCGCGCCGATCTCGATGTCGCGCGCTCGGTCCTGACCACCGAGGCGGCCGGGCTGCGCGCGCTGGCCGCCGGACTGGACCAGACATTCGGCCGCGCTGTCGATCTGCTGGCATCGGCAACCGGCCGCGTCGTGGTCACCGGCATGGGCAAATCCGGCCTGGTCGGCCGCAAGATCGCCGCCACGCTGGCGTCCACCGGCACTCCCGCCTTGTTCGTGCACCCCGGGGAGGCCTCGCACGGCGATCTCGGCATGGTCGTCGCCGGCGACGCGGTGCTGGCGCTGTCCAACTCCGGGGAGACCGCCGAACTCGCCGACCTGATCGCGCATAGCCGCCGCTACGCGCTGCCGCTGGTCGCCATCACCGCGCGCGACGGCTCCGCGCTCGCCACCGCCGCCGACGTGGCGCTGGTCCTGGCCACCGCCGCCGAGGCCTGCCCGATGGGGCTGGCACCCACCACCTCCACCACCATGCAGATGGCGCTCGGCGACGCGCTGGCGGTGGCGTTGCTCATGCGGCGCGGCTTCACCGCCGCGGATTTCCATCGCATCCATCCCGGCGGCAAGCTCGGCGCCCGCCTGCGCCGGGTGCGCGAACTGATGCACACGGGCGACGCGGTGCCGCTGGCGCCCCCCGAATTGCCGATGGACCGCGCGCTGCTGCTGATCACCGAGAAACGCTTCGGCTGCCTGGGCATTACCGGTCCCGATGGGCGGCTCGCCGGCATCCTCACTGACGGCGACCTGCGCCGCGCCATGGGCCCGGACCTGCTGTCCCGCCACGCCGCCGAGATCATGACCGTCTCGCCGCGCACGATCGGCCCGGAGGCGCTGGCCGCCGAAGCGCTCCGCATCATGAACGCCCCCGAACGCCCGATCACCGCCCTGTTCGTCGTCGACTCCGGCGGACGGCCGCTGGGCATCCTGCATATTCACGATCTGCTGCGGGCCGGGCTGGCATGAGCATGAGCACCACCAAGCTGGTCCGGCCCTCAACACCCCCCCGGCGCCGCGGCGCCCGCCTGGTCGCCGCCGCGACCGATCGCATGCACCAGATGCCGAGCCCGCGAGACCTGGCCCGGCGGCGCGCGCTGGTCACCCTCACCAAGTGGTTGCTGCCGGTCGTCGCGCTGGCCTTGCTGTCCACGGTCGCGCTGTGGCCGGAATTCGACCACGTCGCCGAGCAATCCCACCTGTCCTTCAGCGGGGTAAGCGGAACCGTGCAGGGTGCACGGTTGACCGATGCGCGTTATCGGGGTGTGGACCAGCAGGGACGGCCGTACACGCTTACCGCGTCGGTTGCCCAGCAGGCCGGTCCGGAACGTGTCAACCTGACCTCGCCAAAGGGCGACATCACCCTGAAAGACGGCACCTGGCTGATGCTGCAAGCGAAGCAGGGCGTCTATTCGCAGCACAGCGACGAGCTCGATTTGTCGCATGACGTGACGCTGTATCGCGACGACGGTACGACCATGACCACCGCCAGTGCGTCGGTGGACATGAAGAATGCGGCGGCCGCCAGTGCCGACCCGGTGCATGCCAGAGGGCCGTTCGGCACTCTCGACGCGCAGGGATTCACGCTGCTGGACAAGGGCACCATCATCCAGTTTGCGGGGCCGGCTCGTCTGGTGCTCAACGGCGCATCGCCGTGAAGGCCGCGTTCCTGGCTATCGCCGGCGCGGCCCTGCTGCTGGCTGCCCTGCCGCGTGTGGCTGCGGCGCAGCAGATCGACCTGTCGCACGGCGGACCGATCGCGATCACCGCAGTCAACGGCATCGAGTGGCGCCAGGCGGACCATGAAGTGATCGCCAGCGGCGACGCCAAGGCGGTCCGCGGCGATGTCACGGTCACCGCGGATCGGCTGATCGCCTGGTACCGCAAGAAGGGCGGTGCAGCAGGGCAGCCCGCGGCAACTCCGGTACAGGCCGGCATGGCCGCGGACGCGGATAACGATGGCAATGAGGTCTATCGCCTCCGGGCGGAAGGCAACGTCCATATTTACACGCCGACCGACCAGGCATGGGGCGATCTCGCGACCTACGACATCGACCAGGCGGTGCTGGTGATGACCGGTCGCAGCCTGCGGCTGACCACGCCGACCGACGTTCTGACCGCGCGCGATGACGTGGAATACTGGTCGGCGAAACACATGGCGGTGGCGCGTGGCGATGCGGTGGTGGTGACGAAGGACGGTCGCCGGCTCGCGGCCGATACGCTGGTCGCATACACCTCCGCCGCGCCTGCGACCGCCTCTGCGGGGCCACCCGCAACCCAGGTGGCGGTGAAGTCCGTTGCGAACGCCGACCCGCTTGTCTCGTCCGGCAAGCTGGAGAAGGTGGAAGCGTTCGGCCATGTGTCGGTGCGTACCGTGACGGATACTGTCACCGGTGAACGGGCAGTTTACGTGCCGGGAACAGGGATGGCGCGGGTGCTGGGGAAGGTGCGGATAACCCGCGGACAGAACCAGCTTGCCGGGGCCGAGGCTGTGGTCGATCTGAAGACCGGCGTTTCCCACCTTCTGGCGGGCAACACCGGGAGGGTGCAGGGGCTGCTGGTGCCGAACGACGAAACCAACAAGTCGCTCGTCGCACCATCGCCGCCCGCCGCACCGAAACCGGGAGCCAGGCCATGAGTGGACGCCTTTCGGAGGTCAATCTTCGGCCTGAGCTTCGGGTGCTGCCTGGGGCCGGCGGGCTGGTCGCTCGCGGCGTGGGCAAGACATACAAGAAGCGGCCGGTGGTACGAAACGTGTCGATCGAGCTGCGCCGCGGCGAGGCCGTCGGCCTGCTGGGGCCGAACGGCGCCGGCAAGACCACGACCTTCTATATGATCGTCGGCCTCGTGCGACCCGAAACGGGGGTGATCTCGCTCGACGGCGCCGACATCACTACGCTGCCGATGTACCGTCGCGCCCGCATGGGCATCGGCTACCTGCCCCAGGAGGCCAGCGTGTTCCGCGGGCTGAACGTCGAACAAAACATCATGGCCGCGCTGGAGGTGGTGGAGCCGGACAAGAATGCGCGCGACCTGATGCTGGACGAACTGCTGGCGGAATTCGGTATCGGCCATCTGCGCCGGACCCCGGCGCTGGCACTGTCGGGCGGCGAGCGCCGCCGGGTCGAGATTGCCCGAGCCCTGGCGACCCAACCCTCCTACATCCTGCTCGACGAGCCGCTTGCCGGCATCGACCCCATCGCGGTGGGGGAAATCCGCGATCTGGTGTCCCACCTGAAGGATCGTGGCATCGGTGTGCTGATCACCGACCACAACGTGCGGGAAACGCTGGAGATCATCGATCGCGCCTACATCATGCACGACGGCAAGGTGCTGATGGAGGGCCCCCCGAAGGAGGTCGTGGCGCACGAGGGCGTTCGCCGCGTTTACCTGGGGGAAAGATTCAGCCTGTAGTGTCCTGATTCGCAATTGCCGTCCAAAGCGCTTCTCTGCCGGTGCGTGTGAGGCGTAGTGCCGCCGCGCCGGTATGGGGCGCAGATGGTTCTCTACCCGGGTGATCGGGAGTCGCATGCCCCGGAGGGTTTTTGGCAGGCATTTGCAGGATGGGATGCCAGGGAATCCGGATTGTGACCCATGCTGACGAGATCGAGCAGATTTTGGGCCGCGCCCGGCAGCTTGCGGCGAACGGCGAGAATGAGCCTGCAAAGCAAGTCTATGTGGATGCGTTACGCATCGATCCGACGCATTTTTCTGCGCTGAACGAATTGGGTATTCTGGCCTACGGCAGCGGCCACCGCTCGGCCGCACGCACCGTCTATTCCCACGCGGTGCTGTACCACCCGAGTAACCCGATCGGCCGCGTCAACCTTGCCAATATCCTGCTCGAGGACGGCAATATCGCCGACGCGCAGATGCATTATCAGGCAGCGCTTGCGGTGGATCCCGATTTTCCGGAAGCCCATCAGGGTCTGGCCCGAGCTCTGACCAGGCTTGGCGATTCGGCGGCCGATGAACATTGGCAGAAAGGCTTCGTCGGACATGCCGTCGTCTCCAGCCGACGCCGCGGCGTGGAACCTGGCGTGCCCCTTCTGCTGCTCAACTCGGCGCGTGGCGGCAACATCCCAATGCGGTACTGGTTCGATGATCATCGTTTTGCGGTAACGATGATCTATGCCGACTTTTACGAACCGGTGCATCCCCTGCCGCCGCATGTGCTGATCGTAAACGCAATCGGCGACGCCGATCTCTGTGGTGCGGCCCTGGCAGGCGCCGAACAAATCCTGGCGCGCAGTACGACACCGGTGATCAATCCGCCTGCGTTGGTGCGGCCGACCGCCCGTGCCGACAATGTTCGGCGCCTTGCCGGGGTGCCGGGTGTGATCGCGCCGAGGATCATGTCACTGCCGCGCGCGGAGGTCACCGCAGCCGGCGGGTTAGGCTTCCCGCTGCTTTTGCGCGCGCTGGGTTTCCACACCGGCCAGCATTTCGTGTATGTCGAGGATTACGCCGCGTTGGCGAATGCCGTGACCGCCCTGCCCGGCGACGAGGTGCTGGCCATCGAGTATCTCGACGCGCGCGGGTCGGATGGTATGGCGCGCAAGTACCGTGTAATGTTCGTCGATGGCACACTCTACCCTCTGCACCTGGCCATCTCGGCCGACTGGAAGGTGCATTACTTCACGGCGGCCATGGCGACCAACGCCCACTATCGCGACGAAGAGCGCAGCTTCCTCGAAGACATGCCGGCCGTGCTGGGCCAACGCGCGATGACGGCGCTTGCCGGTATCTGCGCGGCGCTGGGTCTCGATTATGCCGGCGTCGATTTTGGACTCGCGCCCGACGGGTCTGTGTTGCTGTTCGAAGCCAATGCAACGATGGTGGTTTATCCTCCCGATGCCGATCCGATCTGGGACTACCGCCGCCGCGCCATCACCGATGTGCTGGATGCCGTGAAACGCATGATGTCGTGCCGCGCCGGCATGCGGGATGCGTGCTAGTGTCCTGGCTCTCAAATGCCGGCAGCATTGCCACGCGGCGCCATCACGGGGCGTCCGCCCACCGGGCCGTTGCAGGGCGCCAACCGTGCTTCGCGGCACGGTTCCGGGGTCGCGCGCCGGGAGGATTATCGGTAGGCAACAGCCGATCGGGACATTAGCATGCTTCTTGCATGCAACGTGGCTGAATCCGGTTGACCCGCCCCCCCGCAGGCCGATAACTCACCGTCATGGCGATCGTCCCGCGTCTCGATCTGCGCCAAACCCAGACGTTGGTCATGACGCCGCAACTGCGTCAGGCCATCAAGCTGCTTCAGTACTCGAATCTCGAAGCCGCCAGCTTCGTCGAGGAGGAGCTGGAGCGTAATCCACTGCTGGAGCGGGACGAGGCCGGCGAGGTGCTGGTCGGCGAGCGGCCCGCACCCGACCAGGTGGTGGTCGCGCCGATGGCGACGGATTCGGCGTCGGCCGCCGCCGGCGACACCCTGCCGGCGGAATCCGCCGCTCCGTTGGACGTCGATCATAGCAATAATTTCGATCCCGGCGGCGTTGCCGATGGCGGCCCGTCCCTGGGGCGGATCGAGGGTAGGGGCGGCGACAGCAGCTTCGAGGAAGATGACCGCGGGATCGAGGACCTGGCGGACGGCCGCCGTCCGCTACGCGAGCATCTGGGGGAGCAACTGCGGCTGAGCTTCGCCGATCCGGTGGACCGAATGATCGGCGCCTATCTGATCGCGCTGCTGTCGCCGGCCGGGCGTTTGACCGCCGACCCGGCCGCCATCGCCAACGCCACCGGCCTGGACCTGGAACGTGTCGAGGCCGTGCGCGCGATCATGATGCGCTTCGACCCGGCCGGATTGTTCGCTCGCGACCTGAAGGAGTGCCTGGCCGCGCAGCTTGCCGACCTCAACCGGCTCGATCCGGCGATGCAGACCCTGCTGGACAATCTGGAACTGCTTGCGCGCCGCGAGACGCGCAAGCTGATGGCGCTGTGCGGCGTCGATTCCGAAGACCTCGCCGACATGATCACCGAGGTCCGCGCGCTGGACCCGAAGCCTGGCGCGTCGTGGGAGGACGTGCCGGCGCAGCTCGTCGTGCCGGACATCCTGATGCGGCAGAACCCGGACGAAACCTGGCTGCTGGAGCTGAACCCGGACACCATGCCGCGCGTTCTGATCAACGAGCGATTTTACGCCCGCGTCGCGCCCCGCGCGCGCAAGGAGGAGCGCGTGTTCCTCGCCGAACGTCTGGCCAACGCCAACTGGCTGGTGCGTTCGCTGCAGCAGCGTGCGCAGACCATTCTGAAAGTCGCGGCGGAGATCGTACGCCAGCAGGATGGTTTCCTGCGTCACGGCGTCGCGCATCTGCGTCCGCTGATCCTGCGCGACATCGCCGAGGCGGTGGAGCTGCATGAAAGTACCGTGAGCCGCGTCACCTCCAACAAATACATCGCGACGCCGCGCGGTACCTATGAACTTAAGTATTTCTTCACCACTGCGCTGCATGGTACCGATGGTGAAAGCCATAGCGCGGAGGCAGTGCGGCATCGCATCCGCGGCCTGATCATTGCGGAGGATGCGGAAGACGTACTGTCCGATGACGCGATCGTTGTTATCCTTCGGCGTGAGGGCGTGGACATCGCCCGGCGTACCGTGGCCAAATACCGGGAAGCGCTGCACATCCCGAACTCGGTGCAGCGCCGGCGGGAGAAGGCAGAGCCGGCCTGAAACCGGCAGCGATCCCGCGTCCTCCGACCCTTGATCCCATTGGGGAGAGGCCGATGCAGATCACCGTTTCCGGCAAGCAACTGGACCTGTCCGACGCGCTGCGCACGCGCGTGTGGAACCACCTGGACAATATCGCGGAGAAATTTTTCGACCATGCGATGGATGCGCAGGTCACCTTCGGTCGCGCGCGCTGCTTCTTCACCTGCGACATCAATGTGCATGCCGGCCGCGGTCTGCTGCTGCGCGCCGAGGGTGAGGCGGCGGACGCCAACGGCGCGTTCGACGATGCGGCAGAACACATTGCGAAGCGGCTGCGGCGTTACCGGCGGAGGGTGAACGAGCATGCGCGTGATCTGGCGAATCGCGAGCGGCCGGAGATGGCGCGACAGTACGTGCTGCGCCAGGAGGATGCCGAACAGGATGGGGAAGCCGGCGGCACGACGCTGAACGGGGCGTATGCGACGGTGATCGCCGAGCATCCGACCGAGATCAGCCGCCTGTCAGTGGGCGAGGCCGTGATGCGCATGGACCTCGCGGACCAGACCGTGATGATGTTCCGCAACAGCACGACGGGCGAGCTGAACGTGGTGTATCGCCGCAGCGACGGAAACGTGGGCTGGATCGATCCGGCGGGGTGATTCCTGACACCGTGCAAGGCTGTCGTGCCGAAGCAATCCTGGTCAGGCCCGGGAGCGACTTCTGCCATTGCGAGTTGGCCGCTTGACCAAGGTTCCCCCCTCCCCTTGTGGGAGGGGTTGGGGGAGGGGTGCGTACATCCGCGGTCAGTGGATGTACGGACCCCTCCCCCAACCCCTCCCTCAAGGGGAGGGGAGAACCTACGCTGCGACTGTCACAGTTTCATCCAGGGCGGATCGGCTGCCGCGGCCGGGGGCTGCCTCACAATGACAGCCGGACGTGACAGGGGGCGTCTGTTTTCACCGGCCTGAAACCAACATATATCCCTCCGCGCGGCCCTTCGACCCGGCCCCTCGCGTGGACACCGCCTGATGAAGCACTGGCACCCCGATGAAGCACTGGCACATCGACAACCTGCCCTGGGAGCGGTTCGACGCCAGCAAGGTCGATCCGCAGCTCCTGCCGCTGGTCAAGGCCGCCGCCATGGTGGAGCGCAACGGCGCCGATTACGGCGTCTATCTCAATCGCGTGTTTGCGGACGACCCGGCTTTTCGTGCCGCCGCCGACAACTGGGCGGCGGAAGAAGTGCAGCACGGCGACGCGCTCGGCCGCTGGTCTATGCTGGCCGATCCCGCCTGGGACTACCACGCCGCGTTCGCCCGCTATCGCGCCGGCTATCAGTTGCCGCTGGATGCCACCGCGTCGATCCGCGGCTCCCGCACCGGCGAGCTGATCGCCCGCTGCATGGTGGAGACCGGCACCTCCAGCTACTACAGCGCGCTCGGCGAAGCGGCCGCCGAGCCGGTGCTGAAGCAGATCTGCAAGAACATCGCCGCCGACGAATTCCGCCATTACAAGTTGTTCTATGACCACATGCGCCGCTACCTGGCGCGCGAGAAGATTGGTACCGCGCGCCGCCTGCGCATCGCGCTCGGCCGCATCGGCGAGAGCGAGGACGACGAACTCGCGTTCGCCTGGCACTGCGCCAACCAGCCTGAAGCGGCGCGCTTCCACCGCCCGTTCTGCACCGCCGCCTACATGGGCCGCGCAATGAACTACTACCGGTTCCGCCACATCGAGCGCGGCACCGGCATGATCCTGAAGGCGGTCGGCCTGAAGCCGCGTGGCCGGCTGTCCGACGTCGCGACGAAGCTGGCATGGTGGCTGCTGCAATGGCGCCACCGGCGGCTGATCCGACAGCTCGCAGCCTGAGCGTGTCATCGCGTCGGCGCACCGTGTCATTGCCAGGTGGCCACCGGCCTGCGGCGGCCGACCCGCCCTGGTTGAAACGCTTCGTCGCCTCCTCGTCATGCCGGCGAAGATCGGCATCCACGACTTTGCTGCGGGTAGCACGGCAAGTCGTGGATGCCGACCTTCGTCGGCATGACGTGGGGGTGACGCCGACCGTTTCATCCAGTCGCGGGTCGGCCGAAGGCCGGTGGCCAACTCGCAATGACACTGGATGGTGACGACAGCTTCCCCCCATGATCATCGGCACCGCCGGCCACATCGACCACGGCAAGACCGCGCTGGTGAAGGCGCTGACCGGCATCGACGCCGACCGCCTGGCCGAGGAAAAACGCCGCGGCATCACCATCGATCTCGGCTTCGCCTACACCGACACACCGAACGGCCCGCTCGGTTTCGTCGATGTCCCCGGCCATGAGCGCTTCGTCCACACCATGCTGTCCGGCGCCAGCGGCATCGACGCGGCGCTGCTGGTGGTGGCGCTGGACGACGGCGTCATGCCGCAGACCAGAGAGCATGTGGCGATCCTCGACCTGCTGGGGATCGACCGCGGCGTGGTGGCGCTGACCAAGGCCGACCTCGCGCCCGACAGCATCGAACTGGTCACCGCCGAGACCCGGGCGCTGCTCTCCACCACCGGGCTGCGCGACGCGGCCATCATCCCGGTCTCCGCCCACAGCGGCGCCGGCATCACCGAGCTGACCGCCGCGCTGCACCGTCTTGGCCCGAAGCCGCGCGACACCGCCGGCTATCCTCGTCTCGCCGTCGATCGCGCGTTCACCCTGTCCGGCGCTGGTCTGGTCGTGACCGGCACGCTGGTCGCCGGCCGCATCGCGGTGGACGACCGGCTGATGCTGTCGCCGCCCGGGCTGGAGCTGCGCGTGCGCGGCCTGCACGCGCAGAACCGCGCGTCGGACGTGGCGGTCGCCGGTCAGCGCGTCGCGCTGAACATCACGGGCCCGCGGGTGTCGAAGGATACAGTGACGCGCGGGGACTGGGTGCTGCACCCGGACGTGCATGCCGCCACCGTCCGGTTGGACGCGCGGCTGCGCCTGCTGCCCGATGAGCCACGCCGCCTCCGCCCCGATACGCCGGTGCACCTGCACCTTGGGGCGATGCATGTCATGGCGCGCGTCTTTCCGCTGGACCGCGACCTGATGGAGCCGGGAGCGGACGCCCTGGTGCGCCTGTCACTGGATCGCGCCATCGGCGCTCTGACCGGCGACCGCCTGGTGCTGCGCGATGCCGGCGCCAGCCGCACGATGGGCGGCGGGCTGGTGATCGATCCGTTCCCGCCGCCGCGCGGCCGCCGCTCGGAGACGCGGCTCGCTGCGTTGTCGGCCATGGAAGCGGCGGAGCCGGCCACCGCACTGCGCGTCCTGATGAGCGTGCCGCCCGGATGGATCGAACGCGAGCGTTTCTTCCGCGCTCGCAACCTACCTCCGGCAGAGCACGAGAAGGTGGTGCAGGCGGCACCGGCGGTTACTGTGGCCGACCTGCTGCTGCCCCCGGCGCTGCTGCAGGGCCTGCAAGCCGATGTCGGGCAGGCACTGGCCGCGTATCACCAGGCATTCCCCGATCAGCCCGGCCTCCAGGCGGAACGCCTGCGCCAATCGCTGCCGCTGCGCCCGCCGCCGGCCGCGTTCCGCGTTATCGTCGAAACGCTGATGCGCCGTGGCACGCTGCGGCAGGACGGTGCGTGGCTGCGCCTCGCCACCCACCAGATACGCCTGTCCGCGGCCGAGGAACGCATCTGGCCGCACGCGCGCGCCTTGATCGCCGCCGAGCGCTTCCGCCCGCCGCGTACCCGCGACCTCGCCCTGGCCCTGTCGGTCCCGGAACCCGCGATGCGCACCACGCTGAAGCGGCTGCAGCGCATCGGCTGGGTGGTCGAGGTTGCGCCCGACCATTTCTTCCTGCGCCAGACCGTGGCGGAGATGGCCGGCGTCGCGGCCGACCTCGCCGCCGGGGATGCCGGTGCGCAGGTCACCGCCGCGGCGTTCCGCGACAGGCTGGACAACGGCCGCAAGGTCGCGATCCAGATCCTGGAGTTCTTCGACCGCGTCGGCCTGACCGCTCGCCAGGGCGACGCACGTCGCGTCCATCCGGACCGGCTTGGCATGTTCGGCTCGGCACAAGAGGAGGAGCAATGATGAGCGATGCAATGGGGCTGCCCGGGGCGCTCGACATGCGGGGACACCGCGTCCTGGTGACGGGTGCTGCCAAAAGGCCGGGGCTTTCAGCCCCGGACCCCGACCAAGGGGCGCTGCCCCTTGGATCCCCGCCAAGGGCATTGCCCTTGGGACCCTTTACTTCGCTGGATGGCGGGGAGGGGGCACAGGGCCGGAGGACCACGCGTGGTCCTC
>DASXFW010000362.1:0-4064 GCA_036489395.1 Acetobacteraceae bacterium
AGGGGGGGACCTGCGTCCAGCCGCCGACGCCGTTTCATCCAGGGCGGATCGGCCATCGGCCGGTGGCCAACCCGCGTCGCCCGGAGCGTAAGTCTCCCCTCCCCTTGAGGGAGGGGTGGGGGGAGGGGTCGATTGGTACGCCTCGACCCCTTGAGCCTCTGCTGCGAATGGCTGAGCCATCGATGGGGGAGGGGTCGATTGGTACGCCTCGACCCCTTGAGCATCTGCTGCGAATGGCTGAGCCATCGCTGGGGGAGGGGTCGATTGGTGCGCCTCGACCCCTCCCCCAACCCCTCCCTCAAGGGGAGGGGGGGACCTGCGTCCAGCCGCCGACGCCGTTTCATCCAGGGCGGATCGGCCATCGGCCGGTGGCCGACCCGCAATGACAGACGGCACCCCCTCGCCCCCGGTCCCTCTCGCGCCGCGCCACAGCAGTACCCACTCGACCGTCAGGCCAAGCGTCGCCAGGCCCAGCAGCGCCAGGAACGCCGTTCCGCCGACCCAGACACATCCCAGCGCGATCGGCCCGAGCACCGCCGCGGACAGCACCCGCAGCCGCAGATCCGCCCAGCGCCGGGCGCGCCCGTCTGCCGCCTCCGGCAAGGCAGGCGGCTCAGGCAGGACAGGCGGCTCAGCCAGGACGCGCGCCAAAGCGCCGCTCCCGCCGGGCGAACTCCGCCAGCGCGGCGGCAAAATGCGCGGCATCGAAATCCGGCCAGAGCACGTCCAGGAACACCAGCTCCGCATACGCCGCCTGCCACAGCAGGAAATTCGACAGCCGCTGCTCGCCTGACGTGCGGACGATCAGGTCAGGGTCCGGAATCCCGGCAGTGGCGAGGAACCCGGCAAACCCCGCCTCGTCCAGCCGCGCCGGATCGAGCCGTCCGTCCCGCGACGCCTCCGCCACCGCTCGCGCCGCGGCCACCAGCTCCGCCCGCGCGCCATAGGACAGCGCCACGATCAGATTCAGCCGCGTATTGCCCTCGGTCAGCCGCTCCGCCGCGACAAGGTCGCCCTGGATGTCGGGATCGAAGCGCGCGCGGTCGCCGATGACGCGCAGCCGTACGCCGTTCGCGTGCAGCTCCTGGATTTCGCTCCTCAGGTAGTGCCGCAGCAGGCCGGTCAGGTCGAGCACCTCGCCCGCCGGCCGCCGCCAGTTCTCGCTGGAAAACGCGTACAGCGTCAGCCAGCCCACGCCCTGGTCGATCGCCGCCTCGATGGTGCGGCGCACCGCCCGCGCGCCCTCCCGATGCCCGGCAACGCGCGGCAGGTGGCGCGACGCCGCCCAGCGGCCGTTGCCGTCCATGATGATGGCAACATGCGTCGGCGGCGGCTCGGGCGGAGCAGCGGCGGGTTGCGCGGCGGAGGGCATCGCTTCGGATCAGACCTGGCGGATGTCCTTCTCCTTGTCCGTCAGTGCCTCGTCCACCTTCTTGATGAAGCTGTCGGTCAGCTTCTGCACCTCGGTGGACCAGTCCTTCGCCAGGTCCTCGCCGATATCGTGCTTCTTCTCGAAAGTCTTGATCTGCTCCATGCCGTCACGGCGCACGCCGCGCACCGCGACGCGCGCCCCCTCGGCATATTTGTGTGCCGTTTTCGCCAGTTCCGAGCGCCGCTCGGTGGTGAGCTGCGGGATCGGCACCCGCACCGTCTGCCCGTCCGCCGCCGGATTGAGCCCCAGCCCGGAATCGCGGATCGCCTTCTCTACCGCGCCGACCAGCGCGCGGTCCCACACCTGGACGGTCAACATGCGGGCTTCCGGCGCACCGACGCTGCCCACCTGGTTCAGCGGCATGTCCGTGCCGTAGGCGTGCACCTTCACCGGCTCCAGCAGCCCGGGATGCGCCCGGCCCGTGCGCAGGCCATTGAACTCCCGCTTCAGGGTGTCGATCGCGCCATCCATCCGGCGCGCCACGTCCTGCTTCAGCTTTTCGAGATCGGCGGCTGCCATCCTGGTGTCCCCCAACGACTCACGCGCCTGATCCTACGATTGTTCGACGATGCGGGTGAAGCGCCCCTCGCCGCGCATCACGGCGGCGAAGGCGCCCGGTGCGTGGATGTTGAACACGAGGATGGGCAGATGGTTGTCCCGCGCCAGGCTGATCGCCGCCGCGTCCATCACCTGCAGGTCGTTCGCCAGCACGTCGTGGTAGGTGAGTTGGTCGTAACGCCGCGCGTCCGGGTGCTTGCGAGGATCGGCGGAATAGACGCCGTCCACCTGGGTGCCCTTCAGCAGCACGTCGCACTGCATCTCCGCGGCGCGCAGGGCGGCGGCCGTGTCGGTGGTGAAGAACGGATTTCCGGTGCCGGCGGCGAAAATGACCACCCGTCCCTTCTCCATGTGCCGCTCCGCGCGGCGGCGGATATACGGCTCGCACACGCTGGACATCGGGATGGCCGACTGCACGCGGGTGGGAGTGCCGCGGGATTCCAGGGCGGATTGCATGGCCAGCGCGTTCATTACGGTGGCGAGCATGCCCATGTAGTCGGCCTGAGCGCGCTCCATGCCCGCGGCCGCGCCCAACACGCCGCGGAAGATGTTGCCGCCGCCGATGACGACGCAGACCTGCACGCCCATCGCGACGACCGCGCCAATGTCGGCGGCAATCGCGCGGACGGTGTCGTTGTCCACGCCGTAGCCCTGGACGCCCATCAGGGCCTCACCCGACAGTTTCAGCAGGACGCGCTTGTAGGCGGGCTGGTCAGGCATGCTGGCGGATCCTGGGCGGTGGGGGCCGGGGGGAACCTAGTGGCAGGAACAGGGTGGAACAAGGTGGCCTGCCGCCCCCGCGCGGGCTTCTGCTATGACCCGCCGGGACGTGGGATCGACGTGAAGCATGCGGCTTGTCTGGAAGATCGTGGCGACGCTGGTCGTCGGGACCGCGCTGGGATTGGGCGTCACCTGGCTGTTGGTGTTCCGCATCGCGCCGCACCGCGTAAGCGACGGGCCCTGGAACACAAATCTCGCCGCCGGCAGCGCGCAGGCCGACCCCGACACGCGTGCATTCATTGCGATCCACGGCCTGTTCGCGCTAAGCCGGCGCGAGGCGGTGTACTACACCGCCGCCACGGACAGCGACGGACGCAGGCTGGACGGAAATTGCCGTTACGCAATCGGCGGCCAGGAACCCGATGCGCGCTGGTGGAGCATCACGGCCTATGGACCGGACGGCACCCTGATCGCCAATCCGGCGAACCGCTATTCCGTTTCGAGCCAAACGATCCAGGCGGACGCAAAAGGCGATTTCACCGTATCGGTCGGCACGACGGCCGACGGCAGCAATGCGATCCCGGTGCGCGCGGGACCGTTCTCATTGACGCTGCGACTTTATCAGCCCGCCCTGGCCTTCGTCGTGGACCCCGCGCAGGCCGAGTTACCTGTCGTGCAACGGATTGCCTGCCCATGAATCGTCGCGGATGGATGCAGTGGATTCTCGCGACGCTGATCGTCGCGGCGGCCGTGCATCTCGGCACGGTGTATGCTTTGCCGCGCATCGTCATGGCGCGGGCTCTGGCGCGCATGGGACCCGCGAACACCATGCATTTCGGCACTCCGCCGACCGCGGCCGACCGCCGCGTCGTACGGTCGAGCCCGGATCTTCTGTATTCCTCCTGCCCGTTCGATCTGTCGAAAGGGCCGCTGCGACTGACCGCGCGCGTGCCGCATACCACGTATTGGTCGGTATCCGGATTCGATGCCGCGACCAACAACTTCTTCGTCCGCAACGATACTCAGGTAGCCGGCGACTCGATCGAGATCGTCGCCTTGCGGCGCGGCATGAAGCTGCCGCCTTCGGACGGTGCGCCGATCGAGGCCGTACTGTTCGTGCCGACCGAGCGCGGGGTGTTCCTGGTGCGCATGGCGATCGGGAACCCGAAGGACCTGGCCGCACTGGAGTCGATCCAGCATCAGGCGGCGTGCGCGACGGTATCCGATTCGCGCTGATCGGCCACCGCGGCTTACCGGCGTCTGCCAACACGGTGTCATTTCTAGAACGAAGCGACGAAGCAAGAAACAGGAAACCAAGAAACTAAGGCTCCCCCCTCCCCTTGAGGGAGGGGGT
>DASXFW010000395.1:0-4377 GCA_036489395.1 Acetobacteraceae bacterium
AGTTTGCAGGGAGCCTATGATGCGGTTCGTCAGTCCCCTTGTGGGTGATACCACCAACCGGAGAGCCGGATGCGGGAGAACCGCCAGTCCGGTTCGGAGGGAGGGGGAGGCGGGACAACCGTCTCTCCCTACCCCTATTACCTCCAGTCGGTGCGGGACGTTGCGCGCAACGAGTCCGCGTCGCCCGTGCGTAGATGGCCGGGTCAAGCCCGGCCATGACGGAAGGGGGCCCGGCCATGACGGAAGGGGGCGCGGTAGTGGTCAGGCCCTTCCACGCCGGATGCCATCCGCATGACCGACGCCCCCCTCCTGCAAGTCTCCGGCCTGGGCAAGCGCTTCGGCGGCTTCGTTGCGCTCGCGGACATCGAGCTGCACGTCGCGCCAGGCGAACGCGTCGGCCTGATCGGCCCGAACGGCTCCGGCAAAAGCACGCTGGTCAACTGCATCTGCGGCACGCTGCGGCACGAGAGCGGCGAGGTCCGCTTCGCCGGCCGCACGCTGGCGGGCCTGACCGCGCATGAACGCACCCGCGCCGGCCTGGCACGCAGCTTCCAGTTGCCGCGTCCGTTCAGCAGCATGACGCTGGCCGAGAATGTGCGCGTGCCGATCCTCTACACGGTGAACGCGCGGCACGGCCGCAAGATGGCCGATCCGGATCAACGCTGCGGCGATCTGCTGCGCATGGTCGGGCTCGCCGAGAAAGCCGACCATCTGCCGCGCGACCTGACGCAGATCGAGATGCGCAAGCTCGAACTCGCGCGCGCGATGGCAGCCGAGCCGCAGCTTCTGATCGCCGACGAAGCGATGGCCGGGCTGTCGCATGGCGAGGTGGACGACATCCTGGCGCTGCTGATCAAACTGAACGAACAAGGCGTAACGATTATCATGATCGAGCACATCATGCGGGCGGTGCTGGCGTTCTCGCAGCGCCTCGTGGTGCTGGTGGCCGGCCGCAAGATCGCCGACGGCGATCCGCAGATGGTGGTGCGCCAGCCTGATGTAGTGCAGGCATATCTTGGCAGCTAGTCTGACAATCTCCGGCCTCGATGCCGGGTATGGCGCGGTGCGCGTGCTGCACGGCGTGTCGCTGGACGTGCGCGAGGGCGAGACCGTCGCGTTGCTCGGCACCAACGGCAACGGCAAATCGACGCTGATGAAATGCGTGCTGGGCATGGTGCGGCCGAGCGCGGGCAGCATCGTCGCCGAGATCGACGGCAAGCGGCACGAGCTGGTGGGGATGACGACCGAGGACATCGTCGATCTCGGTGTCGGCGTGGTGCCGGAAGGGCGGCGCTTGTTCCCTCGGCTGACGGTGACCGAGAATCTGCTGATGGGCGCATTCCGCAAATCGGCGCGATCGCAGATCACGCGGAATCTCGAGTTCTGCTTTGAGGCTTTCCCCCGCCTGGCGGAACGCCGGCGGCAGCTCGCGGGAAGCATGAGCGGCGGAGAGCAGCAGATGCTGGCGCTGGGGCGGGCGCTGATGACGGCGCCTCGGATGCTGTTGATCGATGAGCCGTCGGTGGGTTTGGCGCCGCTGCTGGTCAGCCGGACGATCGACAAGATCAAGGAGCTGAAGGACAGCTACGGACTTACGGTGCTGATGGCAGAGCAAAATTTTACTCAGGCGATTCGGATCGCCGATCGGGGGTACGTGATCGTGCACGGGCGGATCGAGTTCGAAGGCGGGTCCGCGGACGAGCTCAACAACAACGAGCTGATCCGGCAGTTCTACCTGGGCGCCTGACTTCACCCCTCCCCTTGCGGGAGGGGTTGGGGGAGGGGTGCCTACTTCCAGGGCTGGTGGCTGCATGCACCCCTCCCCCTGTCCCCCTCCCTCAAGGGGAGGGGGGAATCCCAATCCCGGCTGCAGGTCAGCCTACTTCCCGGTGTACGGATACTCGATGTTGCCGCTCTTCTCCGAAGCCGGCCACAGCACGACTTCCGTCTTCGGATTGTTGAACTGATCGACGCTGTTGGCCGTCACGTTCTGGAACTGCGTCTCCAGCACGCGCGGCTCGGCCCATTCGCCGTTCGAGCCGAACTTGATGTCGCCGACGATCGTCTTGAACGTGTGGGTGCGCATGTAGTCGGCCAGCTTGGCCTGATCCACGCCCTTGGTCCCTTCCACCGCCTGCTGCAGCACCTGCATGTAGCTATAGGCGAACGGCGGCAGGTAGAAGCCCAGTGCATCGACGCCGGCAGGCTTCGCCTCGGCCTGGTATTCCTTGAGGAACGCCTTCGCCTCCGGCGACGCGGTCTTCACCCACGGCAGCCAGAAATCGTAATCGACGATGCCGTTCAGCAGCGGGCCGAGCTGCGCCTTGATGCCGGTGCTCTGCAGGCCGACCATGCCGCCGCCGAACATCTTTGCCTTCAGCCCGACTTCATGCGCGGCGCGTACCATGCCGGCCGAGTCGGGCGGATAGGAGCATACCAGCACGAGGTCTGGATGCGTCGCCTGGATGGCACGGATGATCGGCGTGAAGTCGGCCGTGCTCGGCGGATAGGTCTCGTTATAGACGATCTTCAAGCCGTCCTTCTTTGCGATGGGCATCGCACCGTCCATCGCATTGTGCGCGAACTCGGCGTCGGCGCCGACGATCGCCAGCGTCTTCGGCTTCGGATTCTGTTGCATCGCGACGGCGAAGAAGCCCTGCGAGAACGTGGACTTCGGATCGGGCCCTCCGGTCGGCACGAACGAGAAATACCTATCGTAATGGAACTCGCTGTTCACCGCGAGGCCGAACAAGCTGAGGAACGTCATGTTATGCTGCATGACGATCGGCATGGCCGGCGCGATCATGTTGGTCGCGTAGCCGCTGACCACCAGATCGACGTGATCGACATCCAGCAGCTTGGTGTAGAGACCGGGGATGACCGATGGGTTGGACTGGTCGTCGTAGTAATCCAGTTTCACCTGGCGGCCCAGCAAGCCGCCATGCGCGTTGATCTGGTGTTCCCAGATCTGCATCGCCAGCAGCGCGGCCTTGCCGTTCGGCGCGAGGCCGCCGGTCAGCGCCATGCCGAAACCGATGGTGATCGGCGGTGCGTCAGCTTTGGCCGGCGCGCCGGCGCCAAGCGTAACCGCCGCGGCAAGTGCTGCCCCGGCCAGACATTTCCCCAGCATCATTGATCCTCCCGTTTGGACTGGTTGGCACGCAGCTTAGCCGCCTTACCGATTTCGCGCGAGACCAGTTCTGCGGTAGATAGCATCTTTGACAACCGGCAGGAGCGCCCCCCATGCAGGACCTGGACGAGTTCACCGCCACCGAGGCCGCGTTGGCGCAGATGGCGAACACACCCAACCCTCGGCTGAAGCAGATCATCGACGCCGCGGTGCGGCACGCGCACGCCTTCGCCCGCGAGGTGAATTTGACGCCTGAGGAATGGCTGGCGGGCATCGCCTACCTGACCGCGGTCGGCAAGGCGTGCACGCCGGTGCGGCAGGAGTTCATCCTGCTGTCGGATGTGCTGGGGCTGAGTGCGGTGGTGAATGCGCTGCACGACAAGAAGGCGCGCGAGCTCGGGTCGCAGAGCAGCCTGCTGGGGCCGTTCTATCGCGAGGGCGCGCCGGAGCTGAAGCTGGGCGAAAGCATCGTGGCGCATCCCTCGGTGCCGGAGATCGTCATGTATGGCCGCGTCACCGACAACAGCGGCCGGCCGGTGCCGGATGCGCTGATCCAGGTGTGGCAGACCAGCGAGCACGGACTGTACGACCTGCAGACGCTGGGCGAGAGCGGCATGGACCTGCGGGCGAATTTCCGCACGGACGCGCAGGGGAATTACCATTTCCGTACGGTGCGGCCGATGGGATATCCGATCCCGATGGACGGTCCGGTGGGGGACATGGTACGGCAGCAGAACCGGCACGGATTCCGGCCGTCGCATATTCATTTCCTGATCGGCGGCGACGGCTTCCGCGAACTGGTCACCGCGCTGTACTTCGGCGACGACGAGCACATCGAGTCGGATACCGTGTTTGGAGTGTCCGGCTCGCTGGTGGTGGGTGCGAAGAACGATCCGAACTCGCCGGTGCCCGGGCTGCAGTCGGTGCACTACGATTTCCGCCTGGCCAAGGCAGCGCCTGGGGAGACCGGACGGGTCGGTGCGGATCCGACCAAGCTGATGGCGGCAGAGTAGCGAACCGTCCTTGGTGTCATTGCGAGTTCGCCACCGGCCTGGATGAAACGACAGCATTCTGTCATTGCGAGTTGGCCACCGGCCGGCGGCGGCCCCGCGACTGGATGAAACGCTCGGCAGTACCTGTTGTGTCATGGCCGGGCTTGGCCCGGCCACCCACGACTGTGCCCCGGCCGGCAAAGGAAAGACGTGGGTGGCCGGGACAAGCCCGGCCATGACACGGGTAGTTTCTTG